>NZ_JBHWIJ010000410.1:0-5855 GCF_042732255.1 Kitasatospora sp. NPDC059803
GGGGGCCGGCCAGGGGCGGGACGGGGCTTTCAGGGGCGACCCCGGCGAGGTACTTGGCGGCGGTGGCGAGGGGGCCGATCCGGGCGGCGGCGGAGGGACGGGGCGGCGGCGCAGCGCCGGGGCGGGGGTGCCGACGGGGCCGGGCAGGCCGGGGCCGGAGTCGGTGACCTCGATCCGCAGGCGGTCGCCGCTGATCGAGGCGGTGACCTGGAAGCCGTCGTCGGGCCGCCCGCCGGCGCCGTGCTCGACGGCGTTGGCGCAGGCCTCGCTGAGGGCGACGCCGAGGTCGTGGGCGATCTGCGGGTCGACGCCCGCCGTCGCCATGGCACCGAGCAGGATGCGCCGGGCCAGCGGGACGCTGGCCGGGTCGCGCTTGAGGTGCAGAGTCCACCAGATGTCCACGGGAGGTCCCTCCTGGCTGCGGCTCCACATACAACTAGGTATCTCCGGGCGATTCGGCGGTGAACCGTGCCCGGGGCCCGCTGCCGCCCGTTCGGCGGATGGACTGAGGCCGTGGATTGTGCCGAGTGGCGCACTCTCCGGCCTGCACGCCGCTGCCGAACGGGGCATTCGTAGGGATTTCCCACCCTGCCCACGCGGGCGAGGTAGGCGGTGAGATGATGTCTCGGCCATGACTGCCCTCCCCGCCGCCCCGCTCCCGGGCGCCCTCGCACCGGATGCGCCGGTGGGGGCCGCCGCCTGGGACCTGCGGCTTGCCCGGGCCGTCCCGTTCGCCCTGGTGTGCACGCTGATAGCGGCCGCCGGGCACGCCCTGGCGGGTGGCGGGAACGTGCCGCCGGCCGCGTTGGCGACGGGCTTCGCCGCGGTGCTGGTGCTCGCGGTGGCCTGCGGCGGGCGGGAGCGTTCGCTGACGGCCATCGCCGGTGCGCTGGGCGCGGGTCAGCTCGGGCTGCACTGCCTGTTCCACAGCTTCAACGGCCACGCCGCGATCGGCGGCATGGCCGGCATGCACCACGGCGGCTCCGGTCCGCTGACCCTGCCGACCGTGGCGGGCCGGCTGATCTGCAACGAGGCGCGCCCCGGCACGCTGGCCGGCCTGCCCGGGAGCCCGACCGCCGAGCAGCTGGTCTCCTCGGCGGGCCTGGACCCGAACGCGTACGCCGTCGCCCCGTGGTGGCAGGGCGGCGTGTTCGGGATGACGCCGTCGATGCTGGCCGGGCACCTGGCCGCCGCGCTGGTGGCGGGCTGGTGGCTGCGGCGTGGTGAGGCGGCGCTGTGGCGGCTGGTGCGGGTGACCGCGTCGGCGGCCCGGGAGCACTGGGCGGCGCCGCTGCGGTCGGCGCTGGTGCTGGTGGCGGCGCTGCTGCGCGGCCTGTTCGGCGCGGCCGGTCCGGCCCGTCGGTTCGGGGTCCGGGGCGGGGAGAGTCCGCTTCCGGCGGGTGCCGCGCTGCGGCACAGCGTGGTGCGGCGCGGTCCGCCGCGCGGGGTCTTCGCGTACTGATCCGGCTCCTGGCGCCCCGTTCGTGTCGGGCCCCGGTCGTGCGCAGCGTCCCCGGGCCGGTCCCGTGTGTCCCCGACATCCCGTGTGTCCCCGACACGCCGACGGCCCCCGGTTTCCGCCCCCACACGTCCCCAGCACGTCCCCACGCGCGGCCCCGCCGAGGCACGGTCTTCCCGTCGCCCGGACGCGGGCCGGTCCGCCGAGCTCCGATCGGAGACACCCCATCATGCGTTCCCTTCCCACCCGCCGTCTCGCCGCCGTCGCCCTCACCGCCGCCGCCTCCGTGGTGGCGCTGGCCGGCCCCGCGTTCGCGCACGTCACCGTGAACCCGGGTGCGGCCGCCCAGGGCGGCTACACGGCCGTCGACTTCCGGGTGCCGAACGAGAGCGACGCCGCCGGCACGGTGAAGCTGGAGGTCAACCTCCCGCTGGACCACCCGCTGGCCTCGGTCCGCACCCTGCCGCTGCCGGGCTGGACCGCGGCCGTCGAGAAGGCGAAGCTCGACAAGCCGATCAAGGTGCACGGCAGCGACGTCAACGAAGCCGTCTCCAAGATCACCTGGACCGCCGACGCCGGCACCAAGATCGCCCCCGGTCAGTTCCAGGAGTTCCGGGTCTCGATCGGCCCGCTGCCGTCCGACGCCGACAGCATGGTCTTCAAGACCCTGCAGACCTACGACAACGGCGACGTCGTCCGCTGGATCGACGAGTCCAAGGACGGCCAGCCCGAGCCGGCCCACCCGGCCCCCGTCCTGAAGCTCACCAAGGCCGCCGCCGGTGAGGACGCCCACGGCGGCGTCACCGCCTCCCCCTCCGCGGGCGCCCACGGCGACAGCGCCGACCACACCGCGGCCCCGGCCGGCGCCAAGTCCAGCGACTCCACCGCCCGGGTGCTCGGCGTGGTCGGCATCGTGGTCGGCGTGATCGGCACCGCCGTCGGCGTGCTCGGCCTGCGCCGCCGGAGCAGCGGCTCCGCCTCCTGACCCACCCCGCACGATCGGATCTCCCATGCCCCGCACCACCCGCACCACCCGCCTGGCCGGCGCGGCCGCCGTCGCGCTCGCCGCCGCCCTGACGCTGACCGCCTGCGGCTCCTCCGGGGGCGGCTCGACCCCCGCCAAGGTCACCAAGCAGAAGTCCGACTCGCCGTACCAGGGCACGGTGCTCACCAAGAACTTCGAGAAGCCCGACCTCCAGCTGACCGACACCTCCGGCCAGCCGTACGACCTGCGGCAGCAGACCAACGGCAAGACCACGCTGCTGTTCTTCGGCTACACCAGCTGCCCGGACGTCTGCCCCACCACCATGGGCGACATCGGCGTCGCGATGAAGGCGCTCCCGGCCGAGGAGCGGCAGAAGGTCAACGTCGTCTTCGTCTCCACCGACCCGCAGCGCGACACCCCCAAGGTGCTGCGCACCTGGCTGGACTCGATGGGCAGCGACTTCATAGGCCTGACCGGCGACCTGGCCAAGGTGAAGACGGCCGCCAGGTCGCTCGGCATCATGATCGAGGACCCGGTGGTCAACGCGGACGGCACCGTCACCTCGACCCACGGCGCGCAGGTGCTGGCCTTCCTCCCCTCGGACGACAAGGCGCACGTGCTCTACCTGAGCGGCACCGAGGAGAAGACCTACGAGCACGACCTGCCGCTGCTCGCCAAGGGGGTCGCGGCATGAAGGCCTCGACCGGCCACGCCCCGGCCGGCCGCGCGACCCTCGGCTTCCGGCGGACGGCGCTCACGGGCGCGGTACTGGCGACGGCCCTGGGCGGCGGCGCCATCCTGGTCGCCTGCGGGGCAGGCGGTCAGGACGGTGCCGGCGGCGGGGCGGCCAAGCTGAGCGTCGCCGACTCCTACATCCCGCTGCCCCCGGCCGGCGGGATGGCCGCCGGCTACCTGACCGTCCGCAACGACGGCGGGCAGGACCAGCTGGTCAAGGTGAGCAGCCCGGGCGCCGAGTCCGTCACCATGCACCGCTCGACCCCGTCGAGCATGGAGCAGGTCCCGAGCCTGGACGTGCCCGCGCACGGCGCGTTGCAGTTCGCCCGCGGCGGCACCCACCTGATGATCATGGGATGGCAGAAGGCCCCCGCCCTCGGCGACGAGCTGGAGCTCGACCTGACCTTCGCCAAGTCCGGCACCCTGTCGGTCAAGGTGCCGGTCAAGGAGCTCACCTACCGCCCCGGCCAGAGTTAAGGGGACCGCCAGCATGGAGAAGGCCGCCCACCGCCGCATCGCCGGACTGCTCGGGACGCTCGGCGCGCTGCTCGCGCTGATGCTCGCCGGCGCCGGACCGGCCGCCGCGCACGCCACCCTGGAGTCCACCGACCCGCACCAGAACTCGGTGGTCGCCACCGCCCCGCAGGCGGTCACGCCGACCTTCAGCGAGTCCGTGTCGCTGTCCAGCGACTCGGTGCGGGTGCTCGACCCGGCCGGCAAGGCGGTGGACACCGGCAACCCGGGGCACACCGACGGCA
The DNA here is from genome assembly GCF_042732255.1 of Kitasatospora sp. NPDC059803. Lineage (NCBI taxonomy): Bacteria > Bacillati > Actinomycetota > Actinomycetes > Kitasatosporales > Streptomycetaceae > Kitasatospora > Kitasatospora sp. NPDC059803. Next base: position 3,938 of record NZ_JBHWIJ010000410.1, read on the forward strand.
AGGCGGACACCGCCCGGGTCGGACTGAACAGCGGGCTCGCCAACGGCACGTACACCGTCGCCTGGCGGGCCGTCTCGGAGGACTCGCACCCGATCGGCGGCGCGTTCACCTTCTCCATCGGCGCGCCCTCGGACACCTCGGTGTCCGCCACCGCGCTCCAGGGCGCCAAGGCCGACGGCCTGGTCTCCGCCCTCTACGGCACCGGGCGCACCGTCGCGTACACGGCGTTCGCGCTGCTCGCCGGCGTCGCCGCGTTCGTGCTGATCTGCTGGCCGGAGGGCGCCACCCGGCGCCGGATGCAGCGGCTGCTGATGACCGGCTGGGCGGCGCTACTGACCTCCACCGTCGCGGTGCTGATGCTGCGCGGCCCGTACGAGCGCGGTTCGGGGATCGGCAAGGCCCTCGACCTGTCGCTGGTGCGCGCCACCCTGGACGAGCGGATCGGCACCGCGCTGGCCGCCCGGCTGCTGCTGCTCGCGGCGAGCGGGGTGTTCCTGTCGCTGCTGGTCGGCCAGTTGGGGCAGCCGGCCCGGCCGGCGGCGCAGCCCGGCGGCGCCGGGAGCACGGGGAGCACCGGAAGCGCGGGCGACGCGGAGACCGCGGACGCCGAGGAGGCCGAGCTGCGGGAGCTGGAGCAGCGCGCCGCCGAGCGGCCGCAGCGCGAGGCCCGGCTGGGCCTCGGCGTCGCCGGGCTGGTGCTCTCGATCGCCCTGGCGGCGACCTGGGTCGGCGCCGACCACGCCTCGGTCGGCATCCAGGTCTGGCTGTCGCTGCCGCTCGGCATGCTGCACCTGATCGCGATGGCGCTCTGGCTGGGCGGCCTGGCCGCGCTGCTGGTCGCGCTGCGCGAGGGTGTCGGCGCGCAGGTCGTCGACCGCTTCTCGAAGGTCGCCTTCGGCTCGGTCGCGGTGCTGGCCGCCACCGGCGTCTACCAGTCCTGGCGCGGCCTCGGCAGCTGGGGCGCGCTGACCGGCACCGAGTACGGGCGGCTGCTGCTGGTGAAGACCGGCTGCGTGGCCGTGATGCTCGGCGCCGCCTGGTTCTCCCGCACCTGGCTGGCCCGGCTGCGCGCGGCCCCGGCCGAGGCGGCGGAGATCGAACGGACCGCGGTGCCGGAGCCGGTCGGCGCAGCCGCCGCGCACTCCGAGGACCCGCTCCGGCAGGCCCAGCTGGCCCGCCAGCAGGCGGCCCGGGAGAGCGCCGGGCGCGAGCGCGGGCTGACCCCGACCAGGGCCGGGCTGCGCCGCTCGGTGCTGGTCGAGGCGCTGGTCGCGGTGGCGGTGCTGGTGGTCACCACGATGCTCACCAACTCCCCGCCCGGGCGGGTGGCGAGCGAGGTCAAGGCCGGTGCCGTCGCACCCGCCGCCGGACCGGCCGCCGGGGGCGCGCCCGCCCCGCAGACCGAGCCGGGCCGCACCGTCGAGCTCAAGCTCCCGTACGACACCAAGGGCCGCACCCCGAACGCCAAGGGGACCGCGACCGTCACCCTCAACCCGGCCCGGACCGGCCCGAACGAGGTGCACCTCGCGCTGACCGGCGCGGACGGGCAGCCGGTGGACGTCCCCGAGGTGCAACTCGCCTTCACCCTGCCGGACCGCGACCTCGGCCCGCTGCCGGTGGCGCTCACCCCGGAGGGCACTGGCCGCTGGAGCGGCACCGCGCAGCTGCCGCTGGCCGGCACCTGGGTGGTGTCGGTGCAGATCCGCTCCTCCGACATCGACCAGACCACCCCGACCCAGCAGTTCAAGATCGGCTGACCACGATGGAGCACACCTCGACGGACCGCACCACGGCGGACCGGGACACGACGGAGAGGGCGGAGGCGGAGAGGCCTGCAGCACAGGGTGCTCAGGCGCCCGGCCGCGCCGGCTTCACCCGGCGGGCCCTGCTCGGCACCGCCGGCGCCGGGCTGCTGGCC
>NZ_JBHWIJ010000411.1:0-1986 GCF_042732255.1 Kitasatospora sp. NPDC059803
GCGCCGCCCACCCCGCGGGGGCGCCGGTCGCAACCCGGGGCCCGCCCCGGCCTGTCGCCGCCGACCGGGCCCCGCCAGGCGGTAGGAATGGCACCGGGACCGAACCGCACCACGGAGGCACCGGTGAACCACCCGATCCTCGACCAGATCCGCTACCTGCGCGCCGAGTTGGCGCCCGGCGACGCCGCCCCGGCACTCGTCACGGCGCTCGCCGACGGCACGGCGCCCCGCTCGGCCCTGGCCGAACTCGCTGCCCAGCAGCACCGGATCATCGCCTCCGACCGGCGCAGCCTGCTGCTGCTCGCCACCCGCAGCGCCGACCGTCCGGTGAGCGCCTGGTTCGCCACCCTCGCCGAGGGCGAGAGCGCCGCGCTGCGCACCCTGCCCGGCCTCGCCGCCGCCTGCGGCCTCGGCCCGGACGAACTCGCCGCCCGGCCACCGCTGCCCGGCTGCCAGGCCTACCCGGCCTACCTCGCCTGGCTCGCGCTGAACGGCGGGCCCACCGCCGCAGCCGTCGCCCTGGTCACCAACTTCGCTGCCTGGGGCGGCTACTGCGCCACCATCGCGCAGGCCCTGCGCGACCGCTACGGCTTCCCCGACCAGGCCTGCGCGTTCTTCGACTTCTTCGCCCAGCCCGCCACCGCGCTCGAACAGCAGGCCGCCGACGCCCTCGGGCCGGACCCGCTGGACGAGCCGACCCTGGCCGCGGCCCGCGAGTACGGCCGACTGCTCCAGGCGTACGAGCACCTGTTCTGGGACACCCTCGGACAGCTCGACCAGGATCCCCCGGGCCGCGAGAACGGGCCGACCGGGCGCGGGAACTGACGGCTCGCCCCCCGCACCCGGTCGGCCTCGCTCAGGCCTGCCAGTGCGGCTTGCCGCTGACCATCCGGCAGTAGATCATCCCCCCGTTGGCGTCATGGGTGCTCCTGCCGAGATCGGCGTTGCGGCAGAACTGCCCGGCCGCGTAGCAGTTCCCCGCGTTCGAGCGGAGCTCGCACTCCGCGCCGCCGGCCGCCGCGGTGTGCTGCGGCTCCGGGGCGGTCGGCGGCTGGGCCGTGGTGGTCTTCGGCTGCGGCGCCTTCGGGGTGGGCGACGGCGCGTGGGTGCTGGGGGCCGCCGGCGCGGGGGCGGCCGGCGTGCTCGGCGCGGGGTCGGACGCGGGCGGCGGCGTGCTGGCCGGGGGCGCGGCGGGCGGTGCGACCGGCGGGGTCGACTGGGTGGTGGCGGCCGCCGGAGCGGTCACCGGGGGCGAGGCCTTGGCTCCGCCGTCGGCGGCCGACGGGTCGCAACCGGTCAGCGCCAGACCGACGGTGAGGACGAGTCCGGCGAAGCCGGCCAGGCCGGCGCGCCGACGCCCGTGTATGCGTGAAGGCATGGGTGGAGAACGCTCCGTTCCGTTTGGATGAGGTGTGCGATTCAAGCAGAGCCCGCACACGATCTGTGCACGGATCTCCCACTCGTTGGCAGATCGAGATCTGCCGGCCACCGAGCGTCGCCGCCCTCCGGTCCGCCGTCACGCTGCGCCGAACCGCCGAACGCTCGCCGGGCCACGGGCCACTGTTAGGGCAGCCCCGCCGTCCGGCGCTCGAACACCTCGGGGCGCGCGGTCTCCAGGGCGGTGGCGACCGCGCCGAGAAGGACCGCCTCCTCCCCCAGCAGGCTCGGCGCAAGCGTCGGACGCATCGGGGCGATCCGGTGCAGGGCCTGCTCCAGCGGCTCCAGGAGCAGGTCCGCGCTGTTGCCGATGCCGCCGCCGAGGACCACCAGGTCCGGATCCAGTACGGCGGACAACACGGCGACGGCATAGGCGAGTTGGCCGGCTTCACGGTCGACGGCCCGGACCGCCGCCGGCTCCCCGGCCCGGGCCCGTTCGAAGACCTGCTTGGCCGTGGGCGCGCCGCCCAGCCCGAGGTCCTGGGCGGTGCGCACCACGGCTTCCTCGGCTGCCTCCTGCGCGAGTGGCGCCGGAGGCTCAACTTCGCG
>NZ_JBHWIJ010000411.1:1996-5846 GCF_042732255.1 Kitasatospora sp. NPDC059803
GCGTCAGTCTTCTCTCTGGGTGTGGCGGGGGCCCCCCCCCCCCCCCGCTGTGTGGGGGGCCCCCCCCACCACGGCGTCCGCGGCGGCCTCCTGCTCGATGGTCGCCGGAGGCTCACCGGCGCGGGCGGGCAGCGGCACCAGGCCGATCTCGCCCAGCGCGCCGTGCGCGCCGAGCAGCAGTTCGCCGTCCTTGACCACGCCGACGCCCAGGCCGGTGCCGACCAGCAGGTAGGCGAACATCCGACTGCCCCGGCCCGCGCCGAGGGTGTACTCGCCGAGCGCGGCCAGGTTGGCGTCGTTGGCCACGGTGACGGCCACCCCCAGGCCCTCCCCGATCCGGTCGAACAGGCCGGGCCGGCCCCAGCCGGGCAGGCTGGTGGCGTAGCGGACACCGCGCCGCTGCTCGTCCCACACGCCCGGGGTGCCGATCACCGCGTGCACGATGTCGTCGGCGGCCAGGCCCGCCTCGGCGATGGCCTCGTGGGCGGCGGCGACCACGGCGTCGGCGACGGCGTTCGCCGAGCGGCCCCGGTTGGCCACGTCGCGGCGGGCGACGACCGTCCCGGCGAGGTCCGCGACGGCGACCCGCAGCCTGGCCCGCCCGATGTCCACGCCGAGCACGTGCCCGGCGGCCGGGTCGACCTCGTACAGCACCGCAGTGCGGCCGCGCTCGGGGGCCAGCCGGCCGGCCTCGCGGACCAGCCCGGCCTGCTCCAGGGCGGCCAGGGCGGCGGAGACGGTGGGCTTGGACAGGCCGGTGTCCCGGGCGAGTTGGGCGCGCGAGGAGCCGCCGCCGGTGCGCAGCAGTTCGAGCAGCAGCCATTCGTTGTTGCTGCGCAGCCGCTGCCGGTTCCACGGCACTGCCGGGGCCCCGGCCGCCGGGCGGTGGGTCGGCAGGTGGCTGCTCATCGGTTCCTCCGGTCTGGGCGGGACGGCTGGCGGGCGGGCTGCGCCGGGCGGTGCCGGCACGGCCCGCGGCGTCCGGTGTCGGGCGCCGCCGCCCAAGTATGACCGGCGATCATTCCGTTCCCACCCCGGCCGCCGGCCCTGTACCGTCCCGAGCAGCCCCGTACCGCCCTGAGCAGCCCCGAGCCGCCCCGAGCGGGACCATCGGGCCCGTCAAGCCCGTCAAGCCCGTCGGACCTGTCAGCCGCGTCAGACCCCGGGTCGGATCCCTCAGGCCACCCAGCCGCCCGTCATCCGCCGCACCACCGAGCCGTCCAGGTCGGCCAGCTTGGTGCCGGCGAAGGCCCGGGCCGCCTCGGAGGTCTGCACCCGCAGCGGCGGCCGCTCGGCGGTGAGGGCCGCGACGATCGGGGCGGCCGCCTGCTCCGGGGTCTGGGCCTGGGCGAAGGCCTTCAGCGTGCGGTCGACGTAGGCCCGCAGGGCGGGGGCGTACGGGCCGGCCGCGGCGGTCAGCGCGGGCAGGTCGATGGCCTGGTTGCCGATGAACTCGCTGGCGACGGCGCCCGGTTCGACGACGGTGACGTGCACGCCGACGGTGGCGGCGACCGGCGCCAGCGACTCCATGAAGCCCTCGACGGCGAACTTGGCGGCGCAGTACGCCTCGTTGAAGGGCTGTCCGACCACGCCGCCGACGCTGGTCACGGTGACCACCCGGCCGCCGGAGGCCCGCAGGTGCGGCAGTGCGGCCCGGGTGACCTCGACCACGCCGAAGAAGTTCACCTCCATGGCGGCCCGCACCGGCGCCGTCCCGTCCTGCTCGATCGTGCCGACGTGGCCGGCGCCCGCGTTGTTGACCACCGCGTCGAGCCGGCCGTGCCGGGCGAGGACGGTCTCCAGGCAGGAGGTGACGGAGGCCGGGTCGGTGACGTCCAGCTGCTCGACCTCGATCCGCCCGTCGACGCCCGCCTCGGCGGCGGCGCGCCGCAGGGCTTCGGCCCGTCCGGTGTCGCGCATGGTGGCGACGACGCCGTACCCGGCGCGGGCGGCGGCCACGGCGGTGGCGAGGCCGATCCCGGAGGAGGTGCCGGTGATGAGGACGATCGGGGCGGCGTCGGTGTCCATGGAGGTCTCTCCTCGGGTCTCCCCGGACTTCTCCGGGGCAGAGTGTGTGCGTGTGCACGCACCCTATAATTAGGTGCACGCGCACGCAAACGCGATCGGCAGCCCGGCGCCGCCGGGCGGGCTGCCGTCACACCTTCGCCAGGGCGCCCTCCATGTCCGCCCACAGGTCCTCGGGGTGCTCGATGCCCACCGACACCCGCACCGTCCCCGGGCCGATCCCGGCGGCGGCCAACTCGGCGTCGTCGAGCTGGCGGTGGGAGGTGCTGGCCGGGTGGAGCACGAGGGTGTGCACGCCGCCGAGGGAGGGTGCGAGGGCGGCCAGGCGGACGGACTCGGTGAAGGTGCGGGCCGCCTCGCGGCCGCCGACGAGGTCGAAGGCCAGGACGCCGCCGTGGCCGTCGGGCAGGAGCCGGCGGGCGAGGTCGTGGTCAGGGTGCCCGGGCAGGCCCGGGTAGTGGACGGCCCCGACCGCGGGGTGGGCGGCGAGGCGGCCGGCCAGGTCGAGCGCGGTCTCGCAGTGCCGGCGGACCCGCAGGGCGAGGGTCTGGAGGCCGCGCAGGGTCAGCCAGGCGGCGAACGGGTCGGCGGCGGCGCCGAGTTCGATGGCGTAGTGCCAGACCTTGCGGTGCAGTTCGGCGTCCGCGAGAACGGCGACGCCGGCCAGGACGTCCGAGTGGCCGCCGAGGTACTTGGTGGCCGAGTGGATGACGACGTCCGCGCCGTACTCGATCGGCCGGCAGAGCAGCGGCGTCGCGAAGGTGTTGTCCACCACGCTGACCACCCCGGCCCGCTTGGCGACGCCGATCAGCCCGGACAGGTCGGTGACCCTGGTGGTGGGGTTGGAGATGGTCTCCAGGTGCAGCAGCCGGGTGGTGGGCCGCAGCGCCGCCTCGACCTCGGCCGGGTCGTCGCCCCCGACGTGGGTGACCTCCACCCCCCAGCGCTCGGCGAGGTCGGCGAGCACGGCGAAGGTGCCGCCGTACAGGCTTCGCTGGGCGATCACGTGGTCGCCGGAGCGCAGCAGGGCGAGCAGGACGGTGTTGATCGCGCCCATGCCGGAGGCGGTGGCGATCGCGCCGGCGCCGCCTTCGAGGTCGGCCACCGCCGTCTCCAGCGAGCGGACGGTCGGGTTGCCGTAGCGGTTGTAGAAGAAGGCCCCGCCCGGGCCGCTGAAGGCCTGGGTGAGCGCGTCGCTGGTGTCGAAGGCGAAGAGGTGGCTCTGGTGCAGCGGCACGCCCATCGGACGGCTGCCGGCGGTGTCCGCGAGGGGCGGGTGGACGATCCGGCTCTCGGGGCGCAGCGCGCCGGGGGTCCGGTGTCCGTCGGGGGTCCGTTGGCCCTCGGGGGCCTGCTGTCCGTCGGGGGTCTGCTGTCCGCCAGAGGCCTGGTGTCCGTCGGGGGTCTGGTGGCCGAGGTAGTCGCTCATGCCGCCCATCGTCGGTCCGGTCGCATGCCGCGCCCAGGGCCAATCGCGCCCGGGTTGGCCACCCCCGCGCCGCGCCTGGGCACCGGCGGGGGGGCGGGCGCCCCCCGGGGGCGCCGGCGGGGGGGGCGGCGCCGCCCCCGCGCGGCTCACTTGCGGCGGCCGAAGATCCGCTTCGCGGCGTAGACGATGCCGACGATCAGCAGCACGAAGAACAGGATGATCAGGATGACCACGACGATCAGGAACTTGCCGAGCTTGGCGAAGAAGCCCGACTTCTTCTTCTCGTCCTTGGCCGCGAGGTGGGCGGCCGGCGCGGGCGGTGCCCCCCGGGGGGAGGCCGCGCACGCCGGGCGCCCCCCCCGCGCGGCGGGGGCCGGGGCGGGGCGCGCGACCGGG
>NZ_JBHWIJ010000412.1:0-5817 GCF_042732255.1 Kitasatospora sp. NPDC059803
GCCCGCGCCCCCCCCCCCGCCGGGGGGGGGCCGCCGCGCGCCGCGTCCGTCGGCCCGGTGGTGCGGGTCGGCGGCGTCGGCGAGCAGCACGGTGGGGTCGGGCGAGAAGCCGGGACCGTGGCTGCGCCCGGCGACGACGGGGTGGGCGGCGCGGGCGGCCTTGGCCCGGTACTGGGCGGCGTCGGCGAGCCGGAAGAGCCGGTCGGGGGTGGTGACCGGGCCGATGGAGTCGCCGGTGGAGGCGACACCGCAGGCGACGCCCTCGCCCTCGGACAGGGCGAGGGCCCGGGCGCAGAGCTCCTCGGCGACGGCGACGACCTCGTCGGCCTTCTGCCCTTCGGCGAGCAGGCAGAACTCGTCGCCGCCGAGGCGGGCGGCGAGGCTGCCGGGGAGTTTGGCCGCGGCGACCGAGAGCTGGTGGGCGAACCGTTCGAGCAGCCGGTCGCCCATTTCGTGGCCGAGCTGGTCGTTGACCCGCTTGAGGCCGTTGACGTCGCAGACGACGAGCGAGACCACGGTGTTGTCCCGGTTGTGCGCCGTCAGGGCACTCTCCAGCCGGGTGTCGACGGCGCGCCGGTTGGCGAGGCCGGTGAGCGGGTCGGAGAAGGCGAGTTTGCGCAGGTCGGCGAGGCGTTCGGTCTGGGCGAGGCCGGCCGAGATCTGGGCCGCGAGCAGGGTCGCGTAGTCGGCGTCGGCGGCGGAGAACTCGGGCTTGCCGACGCTGCGGGCCAGGTACAGCTCGCCCCAGGCCTGCCCGTGCAGGACGATCGGGGCGACCACGCAGCAGGCGCGGCCGCGCCGGCGCAGCGCCGCGGCGCGTTCCTGGCAGTACGCGCCGGCGGTGGGGTGGGCGTGCCCGGCGTGCGGTTCGGCGTTCTCGGCGGTCTGCAGCCAGGCCCGCGGGAGGCGCCCGGTGGTCCAGCGCTCCTCCAGATAGGTGACGATCTCGGGGAAGTCGGCGACGGGGTAGGACTCGTCCTCGGGCAGTTCCTCCTCGCCGGGCGCGAGCTCCCCGTGGTTGACCAGGACCCGGAGCCGGCCGGATTCACGGTCCCAGACGGAGACGGCCGCCATGGTCGCCCCGAGCGCCTCGGTGGCGCGGGCGGCGGCGGCCCGGACGGCCTCCAGCGGGGTGAGCGCGCCGGCCATGTCCTGGGCCAGCTCGACCACGGACTGCAGCCGCAGGTCGGGCAGTTGGCCGGCCGGCTGCGGGCCGCCGCAGTCGCAGTCGCAGCCGCGGTCCGTCATGATCGCCTCACTGCTCACCGGCTCGCCTCGCTCCCTGTGCTCGGTCCTGCCGGACCCCCGACGGCGGCCGCACCCACCCGGCCGCTTTCACCAAGACTATGGCGGTTTCGTTCGGTTATGCCCCGTTTGCCGGGGCGGACCCGCAACCGGCCGTACGGGTTTCAACCGTTCGGCACCCCAAGCATCGGGACCGGCCCGGGGCCACGTCCTGGAAAAGGCCGGGGAAGGCCGGAAAGGCCCGGGAAAAGCCGGGAAGGGCACAGGAGAAGACCGGAAGGGGCCCGGAAGAGACCGGGAAGAGTCCGGGAGAGGCGTGAGAAGGGCCCGGGAGGGGCAGGGGCGGAGTCCTACTCCGGCTTCAGCCGCCGCGACAGCAGCCACGGCTCGACCAGCCCGAGCCCGCGCACCGGCCGGCGCCACATCGGCTGCAGGTGGAACCGGTGCCCGGCGTCCAGGCCCGGCACCGGCAGGCCCGAGGCGGGCATCCCGGCGGCGGCCGACAGCGCCTCGGCGAGGCCGGGGCCGTCCGCGTCCGGCGGGGCCACGCTGCCGTACTGCTCCAGCGCGGCGGCGAACTCGCCGTCGATCAGCACCGCGTCCTTGGGTGCGATCGAGGTGAGCCGGCTGGCCAGGTTCACGGTGGTGCCGAAGACGTCGCCCATCCGCGAGGTGACCGTGCCGAAGGCCATGCCGACCCGCAGCGCGGGGATGCTCTCGTCCTCGGCGAGGGCCTCGATCAGGCTGAGCGCGATCTCGGCGGCGGTGACCGGGTCCTCGGAGACGTAGAGGATCTCGTCGCCGAGGGTCTTGATGACCCGGCCGCCCTGCCCGGCGATCAGGTCCGAACAGGTGTTCTCGAAGGTCTCGACGAGTTCGCCGAGCTCCTCCTCCTCCAGCCGCCGCGACAGCCGGGTGAAGCCGACCAGGTCGGCGAAGCCCACGGCGAGGCGGCCGCTGGTGATCTCGTTGTCCTCGGCGGCCTGGACCACCCGGCCGGTGACGGCGGCGAGCTGGCGGCGCCAGACGTACACCAGGAACTGCTCCAGCTCCGGCAGCAGCAGCTCGACCAGCGGGTAGGCGACGTCGGCGCGGGTCAGGCCGGGTTCGACGGCCTGGGTGAGGTTCTCCAGGAAGGTGTCCATCTGCCAGCCGGCCAGCCGGGCGGTGGTCTGGCCGGTGGAGCGGGCCACCTGGATCGCCATCGACTCGCTGAGCAGGCCGGACTCGACCAGGCCGGCGAGCCGGCGCAGGGCGATCACGTCGCCGTCGGTGAGGGCCCGGGACTGGCCGATGTCGGGGAAGCCCATGGCCCGCCAGAAGCGGGTCGCCAGCTCCATCGGGACGTCTGCGGCCCGCGCGGCCTGGTACGGGGTGTAGCGGCGTGGCGCGTCCAGGATCAGGCGTTCCAGTTCGAGCGCGACCGTGGGGTCGTGGGTCCCCGATGTCGCGCCGCTGCTGCCGTCCTCTGCCACCGGTCCGTCCCCGTGCGGTCGCCGCACTTGCCTCGTGTCCTGCCTGTCCGGGCGCGCCCGCCACCCGGCGGGCAGTGGCGCGCCTCACACCGCTGCCAGGTGGAATGTTCGCACGGAATCGCGTGATCCGGGGCATCAGCCCGGGTCAAGGAGAGGTGAAGAGTGCCGTTCAGCGGGGCTCGGGGCGCACGTGGACGACGTCCCCCGCGCCGACCGCCCGGCGTGCGCCGTCGGGGGTGCGGACCACCAGGCGGCCGTCGCCGTCGATCGCCACCGCCTCGCCGACCAGCTCCCGGTCGCCCGGCAGGTGCACCTTCACCTGGCGGCCGAGCGTGGTGCAGCGGTCCGCGTAGGCGCGGAGCAGCTCGCTGGTGTGCGGGTCGCCGGCGGCGGCCGTCCAGGTGCGGTACAGCCCGGCGAACTCGCGCAGCAGGGCGCGCAGCAGGGTGGACCGGTCGGTGACCTCGGCGCCGGCCAGCGCGAGCGAGGCCGCGGTGGGGACGGGCAGCTCGGGCTCGCGCAGCGAGACGTTGATGCCGAGGCCGGCGACCACGGCGCCGCCGCTCAGCTCGGTGAGGATGCCGCCGAGCTTGCGCTCCGCGCCGTCGATCTCCACCTGGAGGTCGTTGGGCCACTTCAGCCCGACCTCGACCCCGGCGACCCGGCTCAGCGTGCTGGCGGTGGCCACCCCGACCAGGATCGGCAGCCAGCCGTAGCGCTCGACCGGTACCTCCTCGGGGCGCAGCAGGACGGACAGGAACAGCCCGGAACGGGCCGGGGCGCTCCACTGGCGTTCCAGCCGGCCGCGCCCGGCGTTCTGCACCTCGGCGACCAGCACCGCGCCCTGCGGGGCGCCGGCCCGGGCGCGGGCGGCGAGGTCGTTGTTGGTGGAGCCGGTCTCGGCGACGACGTCCACCGAGGTCCAGAGCCCGTCCGGGACCAGCAGGTCGCGGCGCAGCGCGGCCTCGTCCAGCGGCGGGCGGTCCAGGTCGGTCCACGGCGACGGCCCGGCGTGGCCGAAACCGCGCAGTCCACTGCGGCGGGGGGAGTCGGGTGCGGTCATGGTCCAGAACACTAGGTCCTGTCCGGTCGCATGGGGCGTAGGCCGCCCCATCGTCCCGCAGAACGCGCGTTGACACACTGTGTCGATGGCCATAACGCCAGGACATGACGTCCGGGCCGGTGCGCTGGCTACGCTACCCAACGGTAGTTCGCAGCGCCGCCCTGCCCTCATGCGCGGGCCCCCACTCCGGCCCGCGCGCACTCGAACAGGTCGCGGCCCATGGATCAGGGAGAGCCACCGGATGACCGAGGCGCCGTACGACCCCCACACCACCGCCGGCAAGCTCGCCGACCTGCGGCGCAGGCTCGACGAGGCGGTGCACTCCGGCTCCGCCGCGGCCGTGGAGAAGCAGCACGCCAAGGGCAAGCTGACGGCCCGCGAGCGGGTCGCGGAGCTGCTGGACGAGGGCTCCTTCGTCGAGTTCGACGAGTTCGCCCGGCACCGCTCGACGAACTTCGGGCAGGAGCGGAACCGCCCGTACGGCGACGGCGTGGTGACCGGCTACGGCACCGTGGACGGCCGTCAGGTCGCCGTCTTCGCCCAGGACTTCACCGTGTTCGGCGGCTCCCTGGGCGAGGTGTTCGGCGAGAAGATCGTCAAGGTGATGGACTTCGCGCTGAAGACCGGCTGCCCGGTCATCGGCATCAACGACTCCGGCGGCGCCCGGATCCAGGAGGGCGTGGTCTCGCTCGGCCTGTACGGCGAGATCTTCCGCCGCAACGTGCACGCCTCGGGCGTGATCCCGCAGATCTCGCTGATCATGGGCCCCTGCGCGGGCGGCGCGGTGTACTCCCCCGCGATCACCGACTTCGTGGTGATGGCCGACCGGACCTCGCACATGTTCATCACCGGCCCGGACGTGATCAAGACCGTGACCGGCGAGGACGTCGGCATGGAGGAGCTGGGCGGCGCCCGCACCCACAACAGCAAGTCCGGCAACGCGCACTACCTGGCCACCGACGAGAAGGAGGCCGTCGAGTACGTCAAGAGCCTGCTCTCGTACCTGCCCTCCAACAACCTGTCGGACCCGCCGTCCTACCCCGAGCAGGCGGACCTCACCGTCACCGACGAGGACCTCGAACTCGACACCATCGTGCCGGACTCGGCGAACCAGCCGTACGACATGCGCAAGGTGATCGAGCACATCGTCGACGACGGCGAGTTCCTGGAGACCCAGCCGCTGTACGCGGGCAACATCATCACCGGCTTCGGCCGGGTCGAGGGCCAGTCCGTCGGCATCGTCGGCAACCAGCCGATGGACCTGGCCGGCTGCCTGGACATCAACGCCAGCGAGAAGGCCGCCCGCTTCATCCGGACCTGCGACTCCTTCAACATCCCGGTGCTGACCTTCGTCGACGTGCCCGGCTTCCTGCCCGGCACCGAGCAGGAGTGGGACGGCATCATCCGCCGCGGCGCCAAGCTGATCTACGCCTACGCCGAGGCGACCGTCCCGCTGATCACCGTGATCACCCGCAAGGCCTTCGGCGGCGCGTACGACGTCATGGGCTCCAAGCACCTGGGTGCCGACCTCAACCTGGCCTGGCCGACCGCGCAGATCGCGGTGATGGGCGCGCAGGGCGCGGTCAACATCCTGCACCGGCGGGAGATCGCCGAGGCCGAGGCGGCGGGCGGTGCCGAGCAGAAGCGGGCCGAGCTGATCGCCTCGTACGAGGACACCCTGCTGAACCCGTACCTGGCGGCCGAGCGCGGCTACGTGGACGCGGTGATCCCGCCGAGCGAGACCCGCCGGCACATCGTCCGGGGTCTGCGGGCGCTGCGCGGCAAGCGCGAGGTGCTGCCGCCGAAGAAGCACGGCAACATCCCCCTGTAGGCCCTCGTCGGGAGAGAATGAGCCATGGCACCGATCCACGTGCTGCACGGGCAGCCGACCCCCGAGGAGCTCGCCGCCGTCCTGGCGGTGGTCCAGGCCCGGGCCGCCGCCGCGCAGGCAGCCGCCGAGGCGGCGCGCCGGGCCGGTGCCGGCCCGGCCGCCCCCTGGAACGACCGGTACCGCCGGGTCCGCCAGGCCGTCCA
>NZ_JBHWIJ010000413.1:0-5795 GCF_042732255.1 Kitasatospora sp. NPDC059803
CCACCGAGCCGATGCCGAAGAACGCGCCGTGGGCGAGGGAGGTCACGATGCGGCCGGCGAGCATCACTCCCATGGTCGGTGCGACGGCGGAGAGCAGGTTCCCCGCCACGAACAGGCCCATGAGGATCATGAGCATCGTCTTGCGGCCGATCCGGGTGCCGAGCACCGTCATCAGCGGGGCGCCGATGACGACGCCGATCGCGTAACCGGTGACCAGGAGCCCGGCGGAGGGGATGGACACTCCGTAGTCGCCGGCGATCTCGGGCAGCAGGCCCATGACCACGAACTCGGTCGTACCGATCCCGAAAGCCCCGATGGCCAGGGCTAGGAGCGCGAGAGGCATGGTGTGCTGCCTTCCATACGATTGCTGTTGCGCCTTACGCGCTCAAACAATAGTTGCACACGCGGGCTAAGTGCAAGTGCGGGCATTCACCTGTCGCTGGTGGTGGGCGATAGCGGCGAACATGCGGCGCGGACGGGGCCCGGGATCGCCCCGGTTCCGGCCCCACCCGGGCTGGTCGGGCATCCCGGCGCCGCGGAGAGCAATGCTTGCACGAGCCGCATATGCGCGCTGGCCGATATTTCATGCAAGGGCTTATCCTTGAGGGCGTCGCACCCGGAAGGAGCCACGCCGATGACCGCCACGGACCCCGCGCTGACCGCCCTCGCCAACGGCTGGGCCGCCCTCTACCTCCTGGCCGGCCGGATCGAGGCGCACATCGAGCGCACCCTCCAGGCCGAGCACGACCTGAGCGTGCGCGAGTACTCGCTGCTCGACGTGCTCAGCCGCCAGCACGACGGCGAGGGCGGGCACCTGCAGATGAAGCAGGTCGCCGACGCGGTCGTGCTCAGCCAGAGCGCCACCACCCGCCTCGTCACCCGGCTGGAGGACCGCGGCCTGCTCTCGCGCTACCTCTGCGCGACCGACCGCCGCGGCATCTACACCGACGTGACCCGGCCCGGCCTGGAGCTCCTGGAAGCGGCCAGGCCGACCAACGAGTCCGCCCTCCGGGAGGCGCTGGACGAGGCCGCCAAGAACCCCGAGCTGGCCCCGCTGGTCGCCACCGTCGAGGAGATGAACACGTCGCGACGGCTCCCGGAGCCCGCCGCCACGCGCTGAGCACGACGAAGCCCCGGAACCTCGCCAAGACGGTCCCGGGGCTTCGTGCTGACTACTTCCGCTCGGGCGCGTCCGCTACGCCCCCGCGCCTCCTGCCGCGCTCCCGCGTCCCGCGTACAGGTGCCGCTTCGCCCTGGGCGGTGCGCCGGGGGGTGGCGGGGGGGCCGCGCGCCCCGCCCCCCCGCCGCGCGCCCCGGGGGGGGTGCGCGGGTTTCCCCCGTGGCCCCCCCCCCCCCCCCACCCCGGCGCGCTGCCGTGAGCGTGCGCGCCTCATCCCCGCAGGTGAGGGCCGCTTCGACGGACCGGCCCCGCCGGCGGCTCGCCCGCCGGCAGGGCGTGGTGCGGTCGCTTCACAGGGCCGGCTGACGGGCCTCGGTCAGCATCGCGCGCCCGGCTCGCCATTCGCCCAGCCCCGTCGGCACCAGGCCGATCAGGCAGCAGACGACCACGATGCCGCCCGCGATGGACACCGGGGTGACCGACTCGTCGGCGGGCACCGCCCGGGTCGGGTCCCCGGGCGCGTACCGGACCTCGACCACCGTGCCGAGCGCCACCATTCCTGCCAGCCGGTTCCCCGAGTAGGTGCGGCCGTCGACCGTCCAGTGGCCCCCGCAGTGCGGGTTCCTGCTCAGTTCGTTGCAGCTGGTGACGGTGGCCGTCGCCCGGGTGTCCATCGCCACGTTGTCGCGCACCTGGCGGACCACCGTCGCAGAGCCGCACAGCGCCAGCATCACGAGCACGAAGGTCATCGCGCCCCACGCGGTACCCGGCGCCACGGGCCGACCCGACGCCTCGGCCATCCGAGCGGCCGCGCCGCTGTTACGCACCGTCAGATAGCCGCCGCACAGGATCGGCAGCATGACCGCGACGATCACGCTGACCACCAGATACGGCTTCCCGGAGAGGGCCACACCGATGAGCTCGATCCCCGCCGCGATCAGATAGCCGGCACCCAGCAACACGCTCTGCCGGTGCCAGCGAAGAACCTGCCGTGCCGCTCCGCCATCCCCCCGCATGATCATGGCCCGACGGTAGCACTCGCCCTCACCGCCCCTGTCCACCAGTCCTGTTGACGCCCCCGGCCCCTGCCGTCGACCGCCGGGACGCCCACTTCGCACAGCCGTCCCCGAAAGCCACTTCACGTGGGGGGCGTCGGGACGTAGTGTGCGAGCCGTGAACGAATTGATCTTTCGCGGGAAGGACCTGTACGGACACGCGAAGTACACGCGTCTCGCGCTACTCGGTGCCCTACTGGTCATCCAGGTGGCGTTCGGCGCCTACCGCCTCGGCGCCGTGGCCACCTGCTGGATGGTGGGCGCAACCATCGTGATCGTCGCCCCCTTGGCGCTGATGGTCCAACGGAGTTGGAGCCGGGTGGGGGCCGACGGGGTCACCATCTGCTGGGGCCTCGGACGCGGCCGCACCCACGCCTGGCAGGACATCAGGTGGGTCGACGTCCGCGAGACCAAGAACCGCCAGTACGGGAACTCGCGCGCGGCCCGGATATTCCTCGCGGGCGGCCGGCGGCGCTCACTGCCCGGCCTCCAGGACAGCTCCACCTACCCGAGGCCCGACTTCGACGTGGACGTCCAGCGGGTCCTCAACTGGTGGGAGCTCAGCACCCACCAGGACACGCGGATCCGGCCCGCACGGAGCCTGCGCGACCGCGTCTCCCCCACCGTCGTCGGAGTCCTCGCCGGAATCGTCATCGTGGTGGTGAGCTTCGTGGTCATCGCCGCCCAACAGCGCTGACAGGCCGGGTGCGGCCGGACGCCGCCGTGACCGCACCCGGCACGCACACCACCCCGAGACGGACTCGGGATTCCCGACTCCGGCGTTTCGAGGCGATCGGCGCGTTGTTCTGTGGGCGGAAGCGCCCGGCCCGCTGAAGGCCGCCCTGGTATTCGGGTGCGGGGCCCCGGGACGAGTCGTTCCGCACGCTGGGGGTGACCCATCTGGTGGAGCATCTGGCGATGGGCACGCTGCCCCGCCTGCACCACGAGCACAACGCCTCGGTGGGGCTGACCGCGACCGAGTTCACCTGTTCCGGACGGCCCGAGCAGGTGGTCGAGTTCCTGGACGGAGCTGGCCGCCGTCCGCCAGGTCCTGTCCGGTCGGACAGGGCCCAGGCCTTCCAGGACCCGCGGTCGACACCCTTCGAACTCCGCGAGGCGGCAGTCGAGTTGCTCTTCGGCGGCGAGTACCGGGACGCCGACACCCGGCTCGACAGCCTGACCCGGGTGACCCCTGACCAGGCCCGGGAGGCGCTCGCGGGAGCCCTGCGCACGGCACTGCTGGTGGTCCCGTGCGGGACCAAGCCGGACGTGCGGCAGCAGGACGGCACCCCGCTCCCGAAGTACTCCTGCGGCACCGACCGTCAACTGCCCGCCACCGGACGGACGTTCCGGCCGCCGGCTGCTCGCCCGGCTGTTCTCCTCCAACGCCCGCCGGATACGCCTGGTGGTCGATGAGTCGGGACTGTGGATGCACCAGCCCGGCGGCACGGTCTGCCATGTCCGCTACGACGAGGTGGTGGGCGTGGAGGTGGACGGCGAGAGCCGGGTGGTGTTCGGCCGCAACTCCTGCTTCATCCCCCTCGTGTCCGACCTGTTCCCCGACGACGGACTGACGCATCGTCACAACCGCTCTGGCGACCGGGTCCGGTGCCAGACGCCGCCGCGGTGGGCGTCTCCGGCCGGGAGGCGTCCACCGCAGGCGGCGGGCAGGGCCAGCAGATGGTGATCACCGGCGCGGGGCGAGGACGACTCCCCCGGACGAACGCCGTGCCGACAGGGTTCGCGGTAGAGGTTCCGTATCCGGACCCGCCCGTACCGCGCTGATGCTCCGCCGCGCACAGCCGGGCGGACGACAACCGGCGTGCTCGGAGGGTTGTCCGGAGTCCGGCCGGGATCGGCGCGGACAACCTCGGATCCCGCTCTCCCCCTCCGCTGTCCGCGGCCGCCTCGGGTTGTCCGCCACTCACCTGGGCCTTCGCGCCCTCCTGTAGACGGACAATCACCGCGGATCCCACGCTGAAGCTTCCACCGGCTCTCAGAAGGGAGTTCATGTGACACACAGCCTCGACCCGGCCGACATCGTCGTCGTGCGCGCTCCGGACGTGGAAACGGCCATCACGCCCGATGACATCAGCTTCGGGCCCGCGGACGACAACAACAACAACGACTCCGGCCATAAGGACTTTTTCATCGACGACACCGACTGACCTCGCCTGAGCAGAGCCCGTCCGAGAAGTCTCACGGGCCGGGGAGGGGCCGTGCTCCCGGCGTGCCCCCTCCCCGAAGGACGGCAAGAACGCCAAGGACGACATGGCTGCCGGTCACCGCGCCAGCAGGGCCGGCCGACCTCTGTTAGGAGACACGAGATCTCGATGACTTCTCTGACGGACCGGGTGGGGGCCGAGCCCGATGGACGGCCTTCCTCCGACCTCTCCCGCCTTCTCCACCCGGTGTCCCTTCCGACGTTCCGCGACGAGTACTGGGAGCGCAGGCCGCTGCACATCCCGAGGAACGACCCCGAGCGCTTCGCGGATCTCCTGACGCTCGACGACGTGGACCGGGTGCTGGGCCAGTCCGGCCCGGACTTCGGGAACGTCCGGGTCATCCGCGAGGGCAAGGAAACCCCGGTGTCCGAACTGGGTGCCCCCGGCCGCAACATGACCGCCAGCCGGCTGGAGGCGCTGTACGAGCGGTACCGGTCCGGCTCGACCGTCATCCTGAACGCCCTCGAACGCCGCTGGGAGCCGCTGGCGCGTTTCACCTCGATGCTGAGCGCCGAGGTCAACGCCAGGTTCCAGGTGAACGTGTACCTCACCCCCGGCGGGCAGGCCCGCGGATTCGACCCGCACTACGACAGCCACGACGTGATCGTGATGCAGGCGTACGGCAGCAAGCGCTGGCGGCTGTACGGGGCGCCGTACGCGCTGCCGTTGGAAGGTCAGAGGTACGACCACTCCGGCGAGGTGCCGGAGGTCGAGGAGGAGTTCGACCTCCAGCCGGGCAGCCTCCTCTACCTGCCCCGTGGCACCATCCACGCCGCGACGTCCAACGACGCCGCGTCGATGCACCTCACCTTCGGTGTCCACCCGGTCCTGATACCCGCGCTGATCAGCGACGCGGTCCGGGAGGTCTTCGAGGGGGACGAGCGGTTCCGCAGGAGCATGCCCCTCGGATTCGCCAACGACAAGCACCTCCAGGAGCAGGCCGAGGACGTCTTCGCCGAGCTGATCGATGCGCTCGCCGCCCGGCTCTCGCCCCAGGAGATGACGGCCAGGGCCGTGAAGCAGACGACCTCGCTCGCGCCGGTGACGCTCCGCGGTCACCTGGGCGACCTGGAGAGCCTGCCGCGGCTGGACCTCGACACCCGGGTGCGGCGTCGTCCGGGTCTGCGGTGGAGCGTGGCACTCGGCGAGGAGGTCATCGAGCTCGAGTTCCACAGCAAGACCATCCAGTTGCCGGTCCACGTGGCCGATGAGGTCAGGTTCGCGACGGAGAGCGACGGGCAGGGGTTCACCGCCGGCTCGATCCCCGGCGGCCTGGACCAGCCGGGCTGCCTCCTGCTCGTGCGCACGCTGGTCCGCGAAGGATTCCTCACCCTGTCCTGACGGACGGACGGCCGACCGGGTGCCGGGCAGGGCCGGCGCCGCACGGCCCTGCCC
>NZ_JBHWIJ010000414.1:0-5781 GCF_042732255.1 Kitasatospora sp. NPDC059803
GTGTGGGGCCGGGTCGTGGGGCACGGCGGGGTCGCGCCGGGGCGGCCGGTCGCCCGGGCGCTCGCCGAACGGCCGGCCCTGGCAGCGCGGATCGCCGCCCTCGGCCGGCCGGTGGTCGCCTGGGGCCGCACCGCCGCCCAAGGCGAGGGCCCCGAACTGGCCGCGGTGCACCGCTACGAGTCCAAGGCGGCGGCCCACGACCTGTTCGCCGAACTCGCCCCCGACCACCCGGGCATCGTCGTCCCCCGGCAGGAACGCCCGGCCGGCCGGGGCCGCGCGGCCCGCCGGCTGACCGCCCGCGCCGCCCGGGGGCTGACCACCGTGCTGAAGAGCCCGCACGGCGTCGGCGGTTACGGCACCGTCGTGGTGGATCCGGCCGACCTCTTCGCCGCCGGCGGCGGCCGGCCCCTGCTGCGGCGCCTGGTCCGCTCCGAACTCCTGCCCGCCCAGGGCGGCCTGCTGCTGGAGGAGCACGTCGATCCGGGCCCGGCCGCCCGGCTGCGCGACCTCACCTACGACGCGCTGGTCGGCCCCGACGGAGCCGTCCACCCGGTGGGCGCCGGTGACATGCACGTCGCCGGCACCCGCTACCAGGGCGTCACCGTCGGCCCCGACGCGGTGCCCCGGGGCGCCGCCGGGACGGCCCGCCGGTTCGCCCTCGCGGTGGGGGAGCGGCTGGCCGCCGAGGGCTACCGCGGCTGGTACGACGTGGACTTCGTCACCGACCGGCAGCGCCGGCTCGCCCCTACCGAGATCAACCTGCGGCTCACCGGCCCGGCCATGGCTTTCATGCTGCGGGCCCGCCTCGACCAGGTGCGGGGCCCGGGCCACCTCGTCCGCACCCTGGACGCGATGCCGCTCGGCGCCCGGCTCGCCCCGGGCGCGCTGTACGACCACCTCGACCGGCTGCGGCCGCGCTGCGCCCGGCTCGACGTCACCCTCCTGCCGTTGATCCCGACGGCGGGCCACGACCCGGAGCCCGCCGTCGGCCTCGCCCTCGCCGGGCCGAGCGCCGAGGCGCTGGACGCCGCGCAGGCGCTGCTCGCGGCCGCGCACCACGGGCTGGCCGGGATGTTCGAGGCGCTGCGCTGACCGATCATCAGCGCAGGCCGTCAGCGCAGGTCGTCAGCGCAGGCCGTCATGACTGGGCAGCCGTCACCGCCGGACGGCCGGCCGCCGGATCAGGAAGATCAGCACCACCAGCGCGGCCGCCATCAGTGGCACGTTGAAGGTGAACACCATCGCCGTCTCGCGCGGCCAGTCGGTGGCGTCGGTGAGCCGGTACAGGTTGTCCTGTGGCCACCAGGAGGCCAGCAGCCACACCACCGAGAGGTAGGTGAGCAGGGACAGCCTGTACGACCGCCCCTGCCGCAGCACCGCCGGGAAGCCGAAGAAGAGGAAGGCCACCCCGGCGCCGAAGGCGAGGTTCTCGCACAGGTAGAGCAGCTCGAACCAGAAGTGGTACGCGTCGGGCACCGCCCCGAGCTGCGTCGCGCCGGGGAAGAAGACGTTGGTGCTGACCCAGGCCATGAGCGAGAAGAACACCACGCAGCCGAGCACCACGCAGCCCGGCAGGTCCGACGTGCCGCTGCGCCCGCCCCCGGCCTTGCCGCCGCCGCCCTTCCCCGCGCGCGACCCCGCCTTCGCCGATCCGGCGGCGGTGTGCTTCGGCGGGGCCGGCAGCGGTAGCGCGGCGCGGTCCAGCTTTCCGGCCCGGGTGCGCGGCAGCTCCGGCACCGGGACGACGGCCTCGGGCACGTCGCCGCCGGGCAGTTGGGCCGCCAGGTACTGGGAGAGCGACCAGCCGTCCGCCCCGTCCGCGTCCGGCGCGGTCACCGCGTACCCGACCAGGCTGCGCCGGCCCGGCCGCAGCTCCAGCTCCACCACGACCGCCTCCCGGACCGCCGGGTGGGCGCGCAGCCGGCCCTCGGCCCGGGCCGCCGCCGCGACCCGGGAGACCACCGCGGCCTTGCGGGCGAAGGGGACCGGCCCGACCACGTGCGCGGCCCGGCCGAGGAACTCCAGGACGCCGTCGTCCCGGAGCCGGCCGATGTCCCCGGTCAGCAGTACCCGGCCGTCCGGGTCGAAGTCCGCCCGGACGAACCGGTGGCGGGTGTCGTCGGCCCGGTTGAGGTAGCCCCGGCCGAGGCCGCCGCCCGCGATCGCGATCTCGCCGGCCTGCCCCGGCGGCACCGGGGTGCCGTTCAGGCCGACCACGTACACCCGGGTGCCGGGGAACGGCCGACCGATCAGGGAGACCCGCTCGCCGTCCCCGGTGGCCGCCGTGCCCTGCGCGTCGAAGTAGGTGCTGTCCACGCCGGCCTCGGCGAGGCCGTACACGTTGAGCACTCTGGTCCCGTCGCCGAGCAGCCGCTGGAGGCCCAACTGCTCGTCCAGGTACCACTTCTCGGCGCCGACGGTGAGCAGCCGCACACCGGGCAGCGGCGTACCGGTCAGGGGTTCGCCTGTTCGTGGCTCGCCACTCCGGGCGAGATGGGCGGCCAGCCGGCGCGCGAGGCGGGCGTTCAGCTCCAGGACGGTGATCCCTTCGGCGGCCACCAGAGCGGGCAGGCCGGCGAGGTCGGCGGTGCGGTCCAGGGTGAGGTTGCGCGGGGCGACCACCAGGGTGGCTCCGGAGCCCAGCGCCCGGACCCAGTCGGCGGTGAAGACGTCGAACTCCAGGCTCGACGTCTGCAGGATCCGGTCCGCCGGGGACAGCCCGTACACCTCGCGCCAACCCCGGTACGCGGACAGCAGGTTGCGGTGCTCGACCAGGGCCCCGGTGGGCAGGCCGGTGGAGCCCGAGGTGTAGAGGACGCAGGCGAGGTCCGTCGGGCCGGTGGGCGCCCCCGGTGGGTCGGACGGCGCTTCGGTGAGGTCGGCCGTGTCCAGGCAGACGATCTGCGCCGGGCCCGCGTCGGCGAGCCGCACCCGGTGGCTCTCCTCGGTCACCACCAGGTCCGGGGCGGCGTCGGCCAGGACGTGCCGCAGCAGCGCGTCCGGCGCGCTCGGCTCCAGCGGCACGTACGCGGCGCCCGCCTTCAGTACCGCGAGCAGCGCGACGTACACCTGCGTGCCGCGGCCCAGCGCCACCGCCGCCCGGCCGCCCGGGGCCAGGCCGCGCGCCGCCAGGTGGCGGGCGAGGGCGTCGGCCCGCTTGTCCAGTTCCCCGTACGTCAGCTCGGCATCGCCGCAGCGGACGGCCACCGCCTGCGGTGCCTGCCCGGCCCGCAGTTCGACCAGTCCGTGCAGCGTGTCGGCCGCCCGGTCCTCGGCCGCTTCCCCGTCGGTCGGCATCGGCGCTCCCCTCATCCCCTCCGAATCCCCCGATCATCCTCCCAACTCCCGCTGCGCGACAGGGTTCTGGAGCGTCCACTCCTCGGACGGCCCGGCTCCGCGCGCGGCGACGGTTGTACTCTGCACGCAGACGGTCGGCGCCGGCCCGTCCGGTACGGCGCCCCGCCCGCACCCTGTCCGGCGCCGTACCTCGGAGGTCCGCCCCCATGAGCTCGTCCGTCCCGTCCTTCGACGGCCCGCTGCTGCGCACCCAGGACGTGGACGTCGTACGCGACGGCCGCCACCTGCTGCGCGGGATCACCCTCGCCATCGAGCCGGGCGAGCACTGGGCGCTGCTCGGCCCCAACGGCGCCGGGAAGTCGACCCTGCTCGCCCTGCTCGGCGCGGTCTCCCACCCCACCCGGGGCGAGGTGGACGTGCTCGGCCGCCGGCTCGGCCGGGTGGACATCCGCGAGCTGCGCGCCCACCTCGGGCACGTCAACCCCCGGCACCCGCTGCGCTCGCCGCTGAGCGTGCGCGAGGTGGTGCTCACCGGGCACACCAACACCATCGAGCCGGAGTGGCACCGCAAGCCCGGTCCCGAGGTGCTGGAGCGGGCCGAGCAGCTGATCGAGACGCTCGGCATGGGCGCGATCGCCGAGTCGGCGTGGACCACCCTGTCCCAGGGCGAGCGCGGCCGGGCCCTGATCGCCCGCGCGCTGATGCCGAGCCCCCGCCTGCTGCTGCTCGACGAGCCCGCCACCGGGCTGGACCTGACCGCCCGCGAGCTGCTGCTGGACAGCCTGGACCTGCTGCGCCACCAGCACCCGGAGCTGGCCAGCGTGCTGGTCACCCACCACCTGGAGGAGCTGCCGGAGAGCACCACCCACGCCCTGCTGCTGCGGGACGGGGAGTGCGTGGCGGCCGGGCCGGTGGACGAGGTGATGACCACCGGGCTGATCAGCGTGACCTTCGGCCACCCGATCCGGATCAGCCGGCACGAGGGCCGGTGGACGGCCCGGGCGGCCGCGCGCCGTACGCCGGGGCGCTGACGGGTCCGGGGCGCTGACGGGTCCGGGGCGGGGTGGGCCCGGTCGGGGCGGGGCGGGCTGGGCGGTCGGCCCGCTTCCGACGGGGGCGGGTGTAGACGTAAAAAAGTTTTTACGTAAGGTATGCCTTAGCTAAGGCGGGGTTGTCGCTGGTCCGACGCCCCACCGGTGCTCAGCCCTGCCCCGCCCTGGCACACCCATGCCCTTTTCCGTTGGAGCCCGCATGTCCGCCCGTCGCCGTTCCACCGCAGCCGCGCTGCTCACCCTCGCCGTGGCGACCGCCACCCTGGCGGGCTGTGCGGCGAAGAAGGACGACAAGGCGGGCGGCGCGGACGCGGTCAAGATCAACGCGACCGACACCGCCTGCGAGGTCTCCAAGACCAGCTTCCCGGCCGGCCACGTCGTCCTGGACATCAGCAACAAGGGCGGCAAGACCACCGAGGTCTACGTCTACGGCGCCGGCGACAAGATCATCACCGAGCGCGAGAACATCGGCCCCGGCACCAAGGCCACCATCAACGCCGAGATCAAGGCCGGCTCCTACGAGATCGCCTGCAAGCCCGGCATGGTCGGCGACGGCATCCGCCAGAAGATCACCGTGACCGGCGAGGGCGCCAGCACCGCCGCCGCCGACCCGCGCCTGACCGCCGCCGTCGACGCGTACCGCACGTACGCCCAGCAGCAGGCCGACGCCACCATCCCGGCCGTCGAGGCCTTCGCCGCCGCGATCAAGGCCGGCGACGTGGAGAAGGCCAAGTCGCTGTACGCGCCGTCGCGCACCGGCTGGGAGCGCACCGAGCCGGTGGCCGAGAGCTTCGGCGACGTCGACCCCAAGACCGACACCCGCGAGGACAAGCTGGAGGCCGGCCAGGAGTGGACCGGCTGGCACAAGCTGGAGAAGTCGCTCTGGGCCGACGCCAAGATCGGCGACGACGAGAAGAAGCTCGCCGACCAGCTGGTCAACGACCTCAAGGACTGGCAGAAGAAGATCCCCGAGGCCGAGATCACCGCGACCAGCATGGCCAACGGCGCCAAGGAGCTGCTGGACGAGGTCGCCACCAACAAGATCACCGGCGAGGAGGACCGCTACAGCCACACCGACCTGGCCGACTTCCAGGCCAACGTCGAGGGCGCGCAGAAGGCCTACGAGCTGCTGAAGCCGGTCGCCGCCGAGAAGGACCCGGAGCTGTCCAAGACCCTGGACTCCGAGTTCACCGCGATCCAGGCCCTGCTTGCCAAGTACAAGCAGGCCGACGGCACCTTCACCTCCTACGACAAGGTCACCGAGGCCGAGCGCAAGACCTTCTCCGACGCGGTCAACTCGCTGGGCGAGCCGCTGTCGAAGCTGGCCGCTGCCGTGGTCGTCAAGTAACGACCGCGGTCCCACCCGAGCACCGTCCCCACCCCACCGACGCCGGGGGGGCCCCCCCACGGCCCCCCCCCCCCCCCCCCCCGG
>NZ_JBHWIJ010000415.1:0-5711 GCF_042732255.1 Kitasatospora sp. NPDC059803
CGCTGCCCGCGGCTCGCGCCCGGCCGCGGACCCCCGCGGGCCCCCACCCCCCCCCCCGGCCACCCGGCCAGACCGGCCCCGCGACGCCCAGGGGTCGTAGGTGCACGCGTTCGGACGGGGGCGTCGGCCTAGCGGCCCGCGGCCTTGAGCAGCGAGGCGACGGCCGGGCCGGCCGCGTCGACGCCGTGGCCGCCGCCCTGCACCTCGGCGGCGACCGCGATGTTGCCGCGGAAGGCGGTGAACCAGCTGTTGGTGGTGGACGCGCCGGCGACCTCGGCGGAGCCGGTCTTGGCACCCGCGTTGTCGGTGATCCCGGCCATCACGTCCTTGGCCGTGCCGCCGGTGGCGGTGGCGTTCATCATCGCGCGCAGCTTGCCCGCGACGTCCGGCGCGATCTGGCGGGCCGCCGCCTGCTGCGGCAGGCCGGGGACCAGGATCGGCTGCTTGAACGCGCCGCTCTGGACGGTCGCGGTGATCGAGGCGATGGCCAGCGGGTTCATCTGGACCTTGCCCTGGCCGATGTAGTTCATGGCCTGCTCGTCCTTGCTGCCCGGCGTCGGCGGCACCTTGCCGTCGGTGTTCGGCAGGCCGGTCTTCCACTCCAGGCCGATGCCGAACACGTCCTTGGCCGTGCTGGACAGCGTCTCGGGCTTGAGGCTGGTCAGGCCCTGGTTGATGAAGGCCGTGTTGCAGGACATCATGAAGTCCTGCTGGAGCGTGTTGTTGGGGAAGGCGCCCGGGAAGTCGTTCGGGATCGCGACCGGGTTGCTGCTCTTCTCCGGGCAGGCCACCACGGTGTCCGGGTTGACCCCGGCCTCCAGCAGCGCCGTCGAGGTGACGATCTTCATCGTCGAGCCGGGCGCGAGCAGGCCGGTGAAGGCCCGGTTCTGACCGTTGGCCGGCGCGTTGGCGAAGGCCAGCACCTGGCCGGTGCTCGGCTCGATCGCGGCGACGGATCCGGACTTGCCGCCCAGGTCCGTCATCGCCTTCTCGGCCGCCGCCTGGATGGTGTTGTCGATGGTCACCTTGAACGGCTTGCCGGGCTTGGGCTCGACGATGGTGAACAGCTTGTCCGCGGCCCCCTTGCCGGCCGGGTCGCTGATCACCACCGCGCTGCCCGCGTCCTGGTCCTTGTTCGGGTCCGGCGGCAGCAGCTTGTGGGCGTTGTCCTGGAGGGTGGACAGCAGTGCCGGGGTGAGCGATGCGCCCTGCAGCGGCTTGCCGTTGCGGTCCACCACGGTGGACGGCGGGGCGAAGACCTGCTGGGTGGCGATCGTCTCGTTGCCGGACAGGTGCGGGTGGATCACCGTCGGCGCCCAGTGCACGGCCGGGGTGTTGTCGCTCATCTTCACGACGTTCAGGAAGCCGTTGTAGTCCCAGACCCGGTTGGTGCCGGCGAACTCGGCGCGCGCCTTGAAGCCCATCAGCACACCGGCGGGGCCGGCCGAGGCGGAGGCCGACGGCGAGTCGGTGGCACCCGGGGTCGCGCCCGCCGACGGCGTGGCCGAGGCTCCGGCGGAGGGCTTGGCCGGCGCGGGGGTGCCGGTGGCCGAGGCGAAGGCCTGCGGGGTGGCCGGGCCGGCCGGGGCCAGGGTCAGCGCGCTCGGCTTGACCTGGTCGCGGAACGCCGTCAGCGCGGTGGTGGCCGCGGCCGGGTCGTCCGTCAGCGCGGCCGCCTTGTCCAGCTCGCCGGCGGCCCAGGCCGCCAGGAAGTCCTTCGCACCGTTGGTCGCCTGCTCGGCCGAGGGCGGCTCGGCGACCACCGTGCGGGGCTTCTTCGCCGAGGACGATCCGGAGTCCGAGCCGCCCATCAGGCTGTACGCCCCGTAGCCACCGCCTGCGAGCACGGCGACGGAGACGCCGGTGATGATGCCGATCTTCGCGCCTCTGCGCATGGTGCTGTTCCCCCAAGGGTCTGCCGGACGGGCGCAACCGACCGGGGCCGGACACGCTGTTCCCCCCACCCTAGGCAGCGCCGATCGGTGCGCCGACGAAATGCCCGCGAGTTGTGACGGATCTGGTACGTGTCGTGCACCGCATACGGACGATTCAGGGAACAGCGGTGTCGATCAGATCCAGCTGTTGAACCACATCCGCTGGCGCCAGTCGTCCATCGGAATCGTCTGCCCGGTGAACAGCGGGAAGAAGAAGAGGAAGTTCCACACGATCAGCAGCACCAGCAGCCCGGCCGCCGCCGAACCGATGATCCGGCGGTCCCGGGAGGCGCCCGGCGGCCCGATCAGCGCACCGACCAGCATGGTCACCGCGAGCACCAGGAACGGGACGAACACCACCGCGTAGAAGAGGAAGATCGTCCGCTGCTGGTAGGCGAACCACGGCAGGTAACCGGCGGCCAGGCCGCACAGCACCGCTCCGGCCCGCCAGTCCCGCCGCGCCACCCAGCGCCACAGGCAGTACACCAGCGCCACCACGGCCGCCCACCACAGCAGCGGGGTGCCGATGCCCAGCACCTCGCGGGCGCACTCGGCGGCCGTGCAGCCGCTCTGGCCCTGCTTGGGGGACTCGTAGAAGAACGAGACCGGCCGGCCCAGCACCAGCCAGGACCACGGGTTCGACTGGTAGGTGTGCGGGTCGCTCAGATGGGTGTGGAAGTCGTAGACCGTCGAGTGGTAGTGCCACAGGGCGCGCAGCCCCTCGGGTATCCACGGGTAGTCCGTCGAGCGGCCGACCGCCCAGTCCCGGCCCCAGCCGCCCTTGCCCGGCACGTTGCTGCTGGCGAACCAGCCCCACCAGGACGTGACGTAGACGACCAGCGACACCACCACGACCGACACGAAGGCCGGCACCACGTCCCGGGCGAGCGTCGCCAGGTACGGGCGCGGGGCCCCGGCCAGGCGGCGGGCGCCGACGTCCCACAGGACCGTCATCACGCCGAAGGCCGCCGCGACGTACAGGCCGCTCCACTTGGTGGCGCAGGTCAGGCCGACGCAGACGCCGGCCGCGATCCGGTACGGGCGCCAGCCCAGGTTCGCCCGCTGCGCCAGCACCGCGTCCGCCACCCCGCCGAGCCGGTCGGCCAGCCGGGCCCGGGTGCGGTCGCGGTCCAGCAGCAGGAAACCGAAGGCGGCGAGGATCCAGAACATCACCACCAGGTCCAGCAGCGCGGCGCGGCTGAGCACCAGGTGCAGGCCGTCCACCGAGAGCAGCAGGCCGGCCACGCAGCCCAGCAGGGTCGAGCGGAACAGCCGGCGGGCGATCCTGGCCACCATCAGCACCGACAGCGTGCCGAGCAGGGCCACCGCGAACCGCCAGCCGAAGGGGTTCATGCCGAACAGCATCTCGCCGGCGCCGATGATCCACTTGCCCACCGGCGGATGGACCACGTAGGACGCCGTCGAGCGGTACGGGACGGCCGCGCCGGGCGTCATGATCTGCTCGTTGGCGCCGTCCGGCCAGTTGATCTCGTAGCCGCCGTGCCAGAGCGCGTAGGCGTCCTTGGCGTAGTACGTCTCGTCGAAGATGATCGCGTGCGGCTGGCCGAGGTTGGTGAAGCGCAGGATCCCGGCGAACACCGCCACCGCGATCGGGCCCAGCCAGCCGGACCAGCGGCACAGCCACGACCACACGGCCGGCGGCACGGACACGCCCAGCCGCAGCAGCAGCGGCGACGGGGGCACCACCGCCGGGGTCACCCCGGGGCCGTCCGGCATCGGCGGGGCCAGGCGCTCGGCCAGCGGGGCCACCGGGCGGCCGGCGTAGCCGAACCCGGCCAGCCGCTCGCGCCAGCTCCGCGCGGCGCTGCCGGCTTGATCGGGGCTGCCGGGTTGGTCGGGTCGGTCGTGCTGCGCGGGGCTCCCGGCCTGGTCGGCGGGCCGCGGAGCCGGGACGGCGGAGGACGGCAGGCCGGCCACGTCGCCGCCATCCTGCGCGGTGTGGTCTGTACCAGTGGGCGTGCGAGCCGCCGTGTCGCCGTTCATCCGCCACATCGTAGGGGCGGTTCTCGCACACGTGACCGCTCCCTCGGAAGCTGCCCGAATCGTCACCAAAAGCCCCCGGGCCGCGGTAGCTGCAAGGATGGGGCCCGTGACAGGAGTACTCGTTCTCGCAGGCACCCCCATCGGCGACGTCTCGGACGCCCCGCCCCGGCTGCTCACCGAACTGGCCACGGCGGACGTGATCGCGGCCGAGGACACCCGGCGGCTGCGCCGGCTCACCCAGGCGCTCGGGGTGACCCCGGCCGGGCGGGTGGTCTCCTACTTCGAGGGCAACGAGGTCGGCCGCACCCCCGAACTGGTCGAGGCACTGCTCGGCGGCGCCCGGGTGCTGCTGGTCACCGACGCCGGCATGCCGTCCGTCTCCGACCCCGGCTACCGGCTGGTCGCCGCCGCCGTCGAGGCCGACGTCAAGGTCACCGCGGTGCCCGGGCCGTCCGCCGTGCTCACCGCGCTCGCGCTGTCCGGCCTGCCCGTCGACCGCTTCACCTTCGAGGGCTTCCTGCCGCGCAAGACCGGCGACCGGGCCCGGCAGCTCGCCTCGATCGCGGCCGAGCCGCGCCCCATGGTCTTCTTCGAGGCGCCGCACCGGATCGCCGAGGCGCTCGCCGCGATGGCCGAGGCGTTCGGCGCCGACCGGCCCGCCGCCGTCTGCCGCGAGCTCACCAAGACGTACGAGGAGGTGAAGCGCGGGCCCCTCGGCGACTTGGCGGCCTGGGCCGCCGAAGGCGTCAGGGGCGAGATCACCGTCGTCGTCGCGGGCGCCCCGCCGGCGGCGCCGCAGGAGCTCACCCCCGCCGAGCTGGCCCGGCTGGTGGCCGTCCGGGAGGAGGCCGGGGAGCGCCGCAAGGAGGCCATCGCGGCCGTCGCGGCGGAGCTCGCGCTGCCGAAGCGGGAGGTGTTCGACGCGGTGGTGGCGGCCAAGAACGAGGCCAAGAACGAGGCGAAGAACGAGGCCGGGGGCGGGGCCGCGAAGGGGGCCGGGAAGTAGCGCCGGAAGCGGGCCCGGCGGCGGCCGGGACGGGGCCCTGAAAGAGGGGTGAATTCCGGGGGTTGCGTGACTCCGGGGGAGTCGTACCTTTGAGGGAAGGCCCCGGTAAACGCCCACGGAGCTGAAGATTCGGTCGCGGTTTCCGGAACGATCCAGGCCTTTCGTATAGGAGTTCCCAACCCGCGTCCAACTCTTCACAAGCAGGGCATCGGCCGAGGCCGTCAGGGCATTTCCTGGAATGGAAAGACCCAGCCGGGCGAGCGCCCGGCGGGCGCTGGGAGACGGCTATGAGCGAGATGATCGGTAGCCCCCTCGGTGGCAACGCGCTGAGCGCCCCCGGCCTGGCCGGACGGCCGCACACTCCCGTCGAGACCGTGCGGGAGGCCTACTCCTTCGCCTGCCTGCGATGCGGGTACGGCTGGGAGCAGGCGTACGACATCGAGCACCACGCCGGCAAGGACGGGCACGTCGTGTTCGAATACCACGCCAACGGTGTCCGGGTACCGTCCCCGCTGCTCAAGCCGACCTGCCCGGGGTGTGGCGGACACACCGTCCGGATCATGCGCGAGGGCCGGGTCGCCACCGCCGACCAGTCCTGGCACCACGCTCCCGGCTACCCGGCGCACGCCGAGCCGGCCGGGGCGCCCCCGGTGTCCGACCCCGTGAAGCCGCGCGGACGCTGGGCCCGGTTCTGGTCGCGGCTGCTGGGCTGACCGCCGACACCGGGAGCGCACGCGGGGGCGCACCGGGGGCCGCCCGCCGCGAGC
>NZ_JBHWIJ010000416.1:0-5710 GCF_042732255.1 Kitasatospora sp. NPDC059803
CCCCACCCCCTCGCGGCGCCTCGCCCCCGTCTTCGCTTCGGCGCTCAGCCGCTCAACCGGTCAGCTGCTCAACCGGTCAGCCGGTCGCATTCGGTTCGAGGGTGATCTGGTCGATCAGGATCGACCCGGAGGGCACGGTGAAGGTGATGCTGTTCGTCCCGGCCTGGAGCTGCGGGAGTATCCAGGTGTTGAACCAGGAGGACGCCGGGTCCTTGCCGGGCACGTAGTTCTTGAAGAGCAGCCCGCTCGGCCAGTCCTTGCCGTTCACCGAGGCGGCGCCCTTCAGGTCCCCGCCGGTGTTGTTGTAGTGCACGTTCAGCTTGTAGGTGCCGGCCGCGGCGACCTCGCCGTTCCAGGTCACCGAGCCGCCCGGCTGGAGCGTCAGGTAGCTGCCGTCGGCGGACTTGGTGCCCTTGACGCCGTTGCCGGACGGCGCGTTCTGGGCCTGGAGCTGGCCCGAGTCCACGGTCAACGGGCCGGCCGGGGCGGTGGTGCTCGCCGAGGCCGAGGCGGTCGGGGACGAACTGCCGGTCGCCGGGGTGCTGGGGGGAGCCGCGGCGGTGGTCTGGGCGCCGCCCTTGGCGGTCTTGTCGCCCTCCGGGTCGCCCTTGGAGAGCGCGATCCCGGCGCCGATCGCTATGGCCGCGACCACCGCGACCGCGCCGATCACCGCGCCCTTGCTCCGGCCGCTGCTCGACCGGTCCTCCCCCGGCTGCGGCCGGGAGTGCTCGGCGTAACGGGTCTGCTGGGTGGGCGCGGTGCCGTGCTCGGGCTGCTGTTGCTGCGGCGGGTACGGCTGCTGGCCGCCGGGGTAGCCCTGCTGCGGCCCCGCCTGCTGGCCGTACTGGGGCTGCTGCGGCCGCGGCTGGTAGGGCTGCTGCCCGTACTGGGCCCGGCCGACCTCCATCGGACGGCTGTACGACGTCCGGGGCACGCCCTGCTGTGGCTCGGCCGGCTGCCCGGAGGCACCCTCCGCCGGGCGGTAGAGGTAGCCGAACGGGTCGTCGTCCTGCGGGGCACCGCCCTCGGGCGCTCCGTTGTTGCCGGCGGTCGTCACGGTGGTCAACTCCCCCATCCGGTTCGCGCCGCCGGGATGCGGGCCGCCGGCGCAGATCATGGACGCTGTCGTACCCGGGAACCCTACCTGTCCTTTGTGACAGCCGGAAAAGAGCCCTTGACAACCCGTGGGTAACCAGGACCGGCGGGCTCAGCCCGCCCGTCGGTGCGAGCGCTCGCCCCGCGCGCCGCGCACCGCGCCGCCCCGGGCCCGCTTCTCGTCGTACATCCGCTCGTCCGCGGTGTGCAGCACCTCCTCGATGCTCATCCCACAGCCCGCCCAGCCGACGCCGAGGCTCACCCCCACCCGCATCGCCCGGCCGTCGATCCGCATCGGCGGGATGATGGCGCCCCGCAGCCGGTGGGCCAGGTCCTTGGCCTCCTCGCGGCCGATCCCGTCGGCCAGCACGACGAACTCGTCGCCGCCGAGCCGGGCCACCGTGTCGCCGTCCCTGACGGCCTGGCTCAGCCGCCGGGCGACCTCGACCAGCACCGCGTCGCCCGCGTTGTGGCCGAACCGGTCGTTGATCGACTTGAAGCCGTCCAGGTCGCAGAAGAGCACCGCGAGCCCCTTGTCCAGCGACGCCGCGACGCCGGAGCGGAACGGTGCGGACCACGCCTCGCCGCCCGGGCCCTGGTCGGCCGGGACCACCGCGTGCACGTGCTCCCCGTAGCCCGGGGCGAGGCCGTACGGCGGGCCGCCCTCGGGCGTCCCGTAGCCGTGCACCGGCCCGCCGTACGGGTCCGCGCCCTCCAGCCGGTCGTACGCGGCGTGCGCGCTGTAGGAGTCGGCCGGGTAGCCGTACGGCGCCGGGTAGGCCGGCTCGCCCGGCCCGGCGGGGGCCCCGACGGTCTGCGGCTCGGCGCAGAGCCGGCGGCCCAGCCGGGCCTTCAGTTCGGCGCCGTTCGGCAGGCCGGTGAGCGCGTCGTGGCTGGCCCGGTGGGCGAGCTGGAACTCGTGGCGCTTGCGGTCCTCGATGTCCTCGACGTGGGTGAGCAGGAAGCTCGGGCCCTCGGCCGCGTCCGCCACGATCGAGTTGCGCAGGCACACCCACTGGTAGCCGCCGTCCCGCCGGGACAGCCGCAGTTCCGCCCGGCCGCTCTCGGCGCTGGTGCGCTCCAGCAGCGCCCGGTCCTCCGGGTGCACGAGGTCGGCGAAGCTCTGCTGGCGCAGCACCGCGCGGGGGCGGCCGAGCAGACGACAGAGCGCGTCGTTGACCCTGGTCAGCTGGCCGCGCCCGGCGCCGTGCAGTTCGGTGATGGCCATCCCGCTGGGCGCGTACTCGAAGGCCTGGCGGAAGCTCTCCTCGCTGGCCCGCAGGGCCTGCTGCTCCTTCTCCAGGCGGGCCAGCGCGCGCTGCATCTCGGCCCGCAGCCGGGCGTTGCCGATCGCGATGGAGGCCTGCAGCGAGAACATCTCCAGCGCCTCGCGGGTCCACGCCCCGGGCCGCTTGCCGCTGCGCGGGCGGTCCACCGAGAGGACGCCGAGCAGGTCGCCGCCGGCGCTGTACATCGGGGCGAGCAGCCCGTCGGCGGGGTGCCAGTCGTTGGCGTAGACGGGCAGCGGGCCGTCCCCGATCCAGCGCGGGATGTCGCTGGCGACGGCCCAGCCGCGGTCGTACGGCAGGAAGCGCAGGGTGCCCCAGTGGTCGCTGACGCCGAGCAGCCGGTCCCAGGACTCCCGGGAGCCGACCTGGCCGAGCAGGACGGAGGGGCCGCCCATGGTGCTCTCCTCCAGCTCCCAGACGGCCGCGACCACGAGGTCCCCGTCCGGGCGGACCAGGCTGACCGCGGCGGCGTCGAAGCCGAGCCCGTGCACCGCACCCTCGACGACGGCCTGCAGCGTGCCCGCCAGGCTGCGGGCAGCGTTGAGGTCCGCCACGACCCGGTGCAAGGTGCGGAGGGTCGCGAGACGGACGTACGGCTCCGACTCGGCTTCCATGCGGGGGCTCCCCGGCTGCTTCGGATAGTTCTTGATTGGTTATCGTCCGATTGCCAGAAGAACTGAATCACAGGGAGCACAGCGTTCGGCACGCTCGGTCAGCAATAGGCCATCACTTGTGACTTAAATCACACGACACTAATGCACCCTTAATCAGCTCATCCGCCCCATAGCGGGACATAGAGCGCTATCGGAATATTTCCTTTGGTCGACCGCATTGGCCTCACGCTGAAGCCCGCTGCCGCCTGGCAGGCCCCTTGCTTCACTCCTGAGGGTGAGTCCCGAACCCGGCCGCAACCCCGCCCCGTGCGCCGCTGGTCCTACGACCTCGGCCCGATGCCGATTCCGGCGGCCGCCGACTACCGTGCGGTACGTGTACTCGTCCCCGCAGCCCGAAGCTGCCTCCCACGCCACGCCCGACGAGTTCCGGGCGGCACTCTCCCAGCTCGCCTCCGGCGTGAGCCTGGTGACCGTCCACGACCCGGAGGACGGCGAGGACGTCGGCATGACCGCCACGTCCTTCCTGTCCGTGTCGCTGGAGCCGCCGCTGGTCCTGATCTCGGTCCGCGAGGACTCCCGGATGGACGAGGTGCTCTCCCGCACCGACACCTGGGCGGTCTCGCTGCTCACCGAGGGGCAGAAGGCGCTCGGCTCCCGCTTCGCCATGAAGGGCCGGCTCAGCGACCGGCTGCTGTTCGCGGACACCCCGCACCACCGCGGCCCGCGCTCCGGCGCCCCGCTGATCGACGGCGCGCTCGCCACCGTCGAGTGCCGCACCGAGCAGCGGATACCGGCGGGCGACCACACCCTGCTGCTCGGCCGCGTCCTGGAGGCCGCGGTGCCCAGCCCGGCCGGCCGGCCGCTGCTCTACTTCCGCGGCGGCTACCGCACCCTCGGCTGAGCCGCCCCGGCTACTCGCCGCCCCGCGGCGACTGCCGCCCCTGCTTCAGCTCGGAGCGGCGCCGCTTGTTGGACAGCCGGCGCTCGACCATCCCCCGGCTCGGCCTGGTCGCCCGGCGGGACTTCGGCGGCGGCGCGCACGCCTCGGTCAGCACCGCCGACAGCCGGGCCGCGGCCGCCTCCCGGTTGCGCCACTGCGAGCGGAACTCCGAGGCCTGGATCACCAGCACCCGGCCGTCCACCAGCCGCCCGGCCAGCCGCTCCAGCGCGCGCTCGCGCCACACCTCGGGCAGCGCCTTGGACGCCGCCAGGTCGTAGCGCAGCTCGACCTTGCTGTCGGAGGTGTTGACGTGCTGGCCACCGGGGCCGGAGGAACGCGAGAAGCGCCAGACGAGCTCGGCGTCGGGGACGACCACCGACCCCCGTACGCGGATGGGCTCGGGCATGCGTCCATCATCCCGCGCCCGCACCGCCCGGTCACCCGGTTATCCGCGACGGCCGACGGCCCGGTTCCGCACCACCGCCCGCAGCCCGGACAATGGCGTACGTGATCGAGCTCGGCTACTCCCTCTCCAACCGCTTCCCCGACCCCCCGCAGACGGACTACCGCTCCGCCCCGGTGCGGTCCCTGCGGTACGACCTGTTCTGCGGCGACGTCTACCTGGACGCCGAGGGCGCCGAGCTGTCCACCGGCTGGGGGTGGGTGCCGGTGCTCGACTTCGCCTGGGCGCTGTGCGACATCGTCGAGGAGCTGGACCGCGACCCGGACGGCGGCCGGGCCGCCCGGGTGCAGACCGCCGACCTCGACTTCACCCAGAACACCGAGCTGCTGCGGTTCGCCCGCCGCTTCAACTGGGTCGAGATCACCGCGACCTGGCTGCCGGACGAGCCGCCCGCCGTGGTCCGCCACGGCGAGCTGCGGCGCGAGGCCCGGGACTTCCTCCAGGACACCCTCGCCGACCTCTTCGATATGCACCCCGAGCTGGCCGACAATCCGAACATCTGGTCGCTACAGGGCCGGTTCCCCCGGATCTGACCAGGGCATTGTCAGACCTTTGCCAGCGGATTGGCATCCACGAAGAATTCACGGACTTCGCGGAACCAACCCACCGGAGTATGGCGTTGTCCCGGAAAAAGCGAACGAAAGGACTTCAATCGCCATGCCAGTGAGCCTCTCCAAGGGTGGCAACGTCTCGCTGACCAAGGAGGCCCCGGGCCTGTCCGCGGTCAGTGTCGGCCTGGGCTGGGACGTCCGGACCACGACCGGCACCGAATTCGACCTCGACGCCAGCGCGATCGTCCTGAACGCGGACGGCAAGGTGCTCTCCAACGGGCACTTCGTCTTCTTCAACAACACCAGCAGCCCGGACAACACCGTCGTGCACACCGGTGACAACCGCACCGGCGAGGGCGCCGGCGACGACGAGTCGCTCAACGTCAACCTGGCCGGCCTGCCGGCCGAGGCCGTCAAGATCACCTTCCCCGTCACCATCTACGACGGGGTCGCCCGCGGCCAGAGCTTCGGCCAGGTCCGCAACGCGTACATCCGCGTGGTGAACGCCGCCGGCGGCGCCGAGATCGCCCGCTACGACCTCTCCGAGGACGCCGCCACCGAGACCGCCATGATCTTCGGCGAGCTCTACCGCAACGGCGGCGAGTGGAAGTTCCGCGCCGTCGGCCAGGGCTACGCCTCCGGCCTGGCGGGCATCGCCCAGGACTTCGGCGTCCAGCTCTGACACCCCGCCGGGCCCCTCCCGGCCCGGCGCACCGCCGGAACGAAAGCGGCGCGGGACATCGGTCACACCGATGTCC
>NZ_JBHWIJ010000417.1:0-5684 GCF_042732255.1 Kitasatospora sp. NPDC059803
TTGCGTGTCCCGCCCCGGGGCGGCGGGAACGGCGGTTGACGAACCGGCGGAGGCACTGGTCAACTGAAGCCGTGAACGCGTCCTGCCCGCTGGTGACCCGCAGCCACATCGACTTCGGTCGCGTGTGGTCCGCGGCGTGTCGCGGCTGAGCCGACCGTTCCCCCCGCCGCCCGGCTGACCTCCCGCCCGGCGCCGTTCCTCCCCTCCCGCCCGCACGGGCCCCGCCCGCCTCCGGACCGTCACCGCGCACCCGCGCGCGGCCGTACGCACCCGCACACACCCTGTGCGCGTTCGCCGGCGTCGCCCGCACGCGTCCGCACGAGGAAAGTCAGGCCTCAGCATGCCCCGCCAACTGCACCTCTCCGCCGCCCTGGACAGCCCCGGCCACGTCGACGCCGGGCACTACGCCGCCCTCGCCCGCCTCGCCGAGCGGGCCACCCTCGACTTCGTCACCCTCGACGACTCCTTCACCCCCGAACCGCGCCGCCCCGACGCCCTCGCCACCTTCGCCCGGATCGCCCCGCTGACCGAGCGGGTCGGGCTGGTGCCCACCGTCACCACCACCCACACCGAGCCGTTCCACACCTCGATCGCGGTCAACACCCTGGACTGGGTGAGCCGGGGCCGGGCCGGCTGGCTGGTCGGCGTCTCCGCCACCGAGGCCGAGGCCAAGGCCTTCGGCCGCCGCCCGACCGCCCCCGCGGACGCGCTCTGGGCCGAGGCCGCCGACGCCGTCGAGGTCGCCGCCCGGCTCTGGGATAGCTGGGAGGACGACGCGGAGATCCGCGACACCGCCACCGGGCGGTTCGTCGACCGCGACAAGCTGCACTACGTCGACTTCGAGGGTCCGCACTTCTCCGTCCGCGGACCGTCGATCACCCCGCGCCCACCGCAGGGCCGCCCGGTCGTCGCCGTCCCGGTGGCCGCCGTCGACC
This sequence comes from Kitasatospora sp. NPDC059803, assembly GCF_042732255.1. Taxonomy (NCBI): domain Bacteria; kingdom Bacillati; phylum Actinomycetota; class Actinomycetes; order Kitasatosporales; family Streptomycetaceae; genus Kitasatospora; species Kitasatospora sp. NPDC059803. The sequence goes on from NZ_JBHWIJ010000417.1 coordinate 936, forward strand.
TCGCCCCGTACGCCTCCCCCGGCGGGCGCGCCCGGGTCGCGACGGCGATCCGGTACGCCGACGTCGTGCTGCTGGACGCCCCCGACCACGCCGCCCGGCTGGCGGCCGCCACCGAACTGCGGCTGCGCGCCGGCGAGCACCTGCGCATCCTCGCCCGGACCGACGCCGCCCTGCCCGACGACGCCGCGGCCGACCGCCTGCTCGCCGACCTCGCCGCGATCGGCACCGGCGTCGACGGCTTCCACCTCGTCCCCGCCGAGCCCGAACGGGACCTGGCCGCCCTCGCCGAACGGGTCGTCCCGGTGCTGCGCGCCCAGGGGCTGTTCCGCGCCGGGTACGCGGCTGGCCGCACCCTGCGCGACCACCTCGGCCTGGCCCGCCCGGCCAGCCGCTACGCCACCGCCGCCGCCACCAACACCCCGTCCACCATCCCGTCCGCTGCCGCTCTCGCCGAGGTGACCCGATGACGGACCGCCCGCTCAAGCAGATCCACCTCGCCGCGCACTTCCCCGGCGTCAACAACACCACGGTGTGGAGCGACCCGGACTCCGGCAGCCACATCGAGTTCGACTCCTTCCGCCACCTCGCCGAGACCGCCGAGCGCGGGAAGTTCGACTTCTTCTTCCTCGCCGAGGGCCTGCGGCTGCGCGAGAACAAGGGCCGCATCCACGACCTGGACGTGGTCGGCCGCCCCGAGTCGATCACCGTGCTGAACGCGCTGGCCGCCGTCACCACCCGCCTCGGGCTGGCCGGCACCGTCAACGCCACCTTCAACGAACCGTACGAACTGGCCCGCCGCTTCGCCTCGTTGGACCACCTCTCCGGCGGGCGCGCGGCCTGGAACGTGGTCACCTCCTCGGACGCCTTCACCGGGGAGAACTTCCGCCGCGGCGGCTACCTCGACCGCGCCGACCGCTACACCCGGGCCGCCGAATTCGTGCAGCTCGCCCGGGAGTTCTGGGACGGCGGAGCGAAGACCGTCCGGCACCGCGGCCCGCAGTTCGAGGCCGAGGGGCGGCTCTCGCTGCCCCGCCCACCGCAGGGCCACCCGGTGGTCATCCAGGCCGGGGACTCCGACGAGGGCCGGGAGTTCGCCGCCGCGACCGCCGACGTCGTCTTCAGCCGGCACTCCACCCTCGCCGACGGCCAGGCCTTCCACGCGGACGTCAAGCACCGGCTCGCCGCGTACGGCCGCAAGCCGGACGAGCTGAAGATCATGCCCGGCGTCACCTTCGCCCTCGGCGACACCGACGCCGAGGCCGCCGAACTCGCCGCCGAGGTCCGCCGGGCCCAGGTCGGGCCGCAGACCACGATCGCCTTTCTGGAACAGGTCTGGGGCATCGACCTGTCCGACCACGACCCGGACGGTCCGCTGCCCGCCGTCGACCCCGACCCGGACAGCGCCCTGGCCCAGGGCCGGGTCCGGATCGGCGACCCACTGGCCGTCGCCGCCCGCTGGCGGGCCCTGGCCGCCGAGAAGAAGCTCACCAGCCGCGAGCTGGTGATCGAGGTGACGGGCCGGCAGTCCTTCATCGGCTCCCCCGCGACGGTCGCCGAGCGGATCGACTTCTTCGTGCAGAACGACGCGGCCGACGGCTTCATCCTCGTCCCCCACCTGACCCCGGGCGGCCTGGACGCGTTCGTCGACCGCGTGGTGCCGCTGCTCCAGGAACGCGGGGTGTTCCGCACCGACTACAGCGGGACGACCCTGCGCGACCACCTCGGCCTGCCGCTCCCCGGCCGACCCTGAGACGGCCGACGCCGAGACGCCCGGGCCGGTCAGCGCCCGCTCAGATCCGGTACACCGCACCGGCCCGGGCGACCTCGACGGGGCCCGGGTACGCGGCGGCGGCGTCGCGGCGGTTGTGCTCGGCGTCGGTCCACGGGGGGATGTGGGTCAGGACGAGCCGGCGGACGTGGGCGGCGGCGGCGTGCTCGCCGGCTTCCCGGCCGTTGAGGTGGACGGCCTGGTAGGTGTCCCGGCCGTCGATGTAGGCGGCCTCGCAGAGGAAGAGGTCGGCGTCGCGGGCGAGTTCGACGAGTTCGGCGCTCTCGCCGGTGTCGCCGGAGTAGACGAGCGCGCGGCCGTCGTGTTCGAGGCGGAAGGCGAAGGCGTCGACGGGGTGGTTGACCTGGGCGACCTCGATCCGGAACGGGCCGAGGTCGAAGGCCCCGGGGGTGAGGGTGTGGAAGTCGAAGACCTCCTTCATCCCCGGGTTCTCCGGCATGTCGTAGGCGCGGGCGAGCCGTTCGGCGGTGCCGGCCGGGCCGTAGACGGGCATCGGGTCGGGGCAGCCCTCGGCGCGGTAGTTGCGGGCGACCCAGTAGGCGCACAGGTCGACGCAGTGGTCGGCGTGCAGGTGGCTGAGCAGGACGGCGTCGACCTCGTAGATGTCCACGTACTTCTGCAGGGCGCCGAGGGCGCCGTTGCCGAGGTCGAGCACGACGCGGTAGCCGTCGGCCTCGACGAGGTAGCTGGAGCAGGGCGATTCGGCGGACGGGAAGCTCCCCGAGCACCCCACCACGGTCAGTTTCATCCGAGCCCCTCCGCCCCGACACGTCCTGGCTGCTGCTGGAAAACGGCAGGCCGGGCCGGTGAAACCGGCCGGTAGCACTGCTTCGCGTGTCGAGAGTAAGGGCGGAGCGGCACTTTGCCCCCGTCCCCGTGCCGGGCTGTGGCTGGAATCACCAGAACGCCGGGGCGGGGGCGGTGCCGTCCGTTCGGGTGCCGTCGGGTCAGCGGTGGCGGGGGCGGTTGCGGGCCCAGGCCTTGATCGTGTCGGGGTACCAGCGGGGGTGGCCGCTGCCGTCGAGGACGTCCGGGGCGGGCAGCAGACCGTGCCGCCGGTAGTTGCGGACGGTCTCGGCCTGCACGTTGATGTGGCGGGCGATCTCGGCGTAGGACCACAGCTCGGAGCTTCTCCCCACGAGGCACCTCCGGAGGGGCGGGGCGGGCGTACGTGAGGCAGCCTGTCCGGGCGTTGGCGACTCTTCACCACAGAACGGGCACCGTGGTCATTCCGTGACGAACCGGGAGCACGCTGCGGACAAATGCCCGGCCGTCCCGGCACTCACGGTGGTGGGGGCCGCCATGGGCCCGGTACGGTTCGCGCCATGAACAGTTCGACCGGGGTCTGGGTGGTCCTGGCGGTGGCGGGCGTCGCACTGCTGGCCGCCGTCGTGCGGGCGCTGGTCCGGCGCACCCGCCCGGCACCGCGACCGGCCGGGCCGACGGCTCCGCGCCCGCGCCCGGCGGCCAAGGGCCGCCCGGGGCCGCAGCCGCAGGAGATCTGGTGGGCGGAGGTCCCGTTCGAGGACGGCCCGGGGTCGAAGGACCGCCCGTGCCTGGTGCTGCGGGTGCACGGCCGCACCGCCACCGTCGCGAAGATCACCAGCAAGCACCACGCCGAACGCCCGGGCGTGCTGCCGCTGCCGCCCGCTTCGGTGGGCGACCGGCAGGGCCGCACCAGCTGGCTGGAGACCGACGAGCTGCGCGAGGTGCCGCTGTCGGCCTTCCGCCGCCGGGCCGGCACGGTGGACCGGCAGGTCTGGTCCCGCGCGCAGCAGGCCCTGCAACGCGGCTAGGGCCTCAGGTCTGAAGCCGGCCGTCCGGCACCGCTAGGGCTTTTTCTCAGGCCCAGAGCTGCCCCTGCAGCGCCTCGACGGCCGCCTCGGTGGTCTCCGCGGTGTAGATGCCGGTGGACAGGTACTTCCAGCCGCCGTCGGCGACCACGAACACGATGTCGGCGCGCTCCCCGGCCGCCGCGGCCTTGCGACCGACGCCGAGCGCGGCGTGCAGGATCGCGCCGGTCGAGACGCCCGCGAAGATGCCCTCCTGCTGGAGGAGTTCGCGGGTGCGGCGGACGGCGTCCGCGGAGCCGACCGAGAAGCGGGTGGTGAGCACCGCGGCGTCGTACAGCTCGGGGACGAAGCCCTCGTCGAGGTTGCGCAGCCCGTACACGAGGTCGTCGTAGCGGGGTTCGGCGGCGACGATCCGCACGCCGGGGACCTTCTCGCGCAGGTAGCGGCCGACGCCCATCAGGGTGCCGGTGGTGCCGAGGCCGGCCACGAAGTGGGTGACGGTCGGCAGGTCGGCGAGGATCTCGGGGCCGGTGGTGGCGTAGTGGGCGCCCGCGTTGTCGGGGTTGCCGTACTGGTAGAGCATGACCCAGTCCGGGTGCTCGGCGGCGATCTCCTTGGCGATCCGGACGGCGGTGTTGGAGCCGCCGGCGGCCGGCGAGGGGATGATCTCGGCGCCCCACATGCGGAGCAGTTCGCGCCGTTCCTCGCTGGTGTTCTCGGGCATCACGCAGACCATCCGGTAGCCCTTGAGCTTGGCGGCCATGGCGAGCGAGATGCCGGTGTTGCCGCTGGTGGGTTCCAGGATGGTGCAGCCGGGGGTGAGCCGGCCGTCGGCCTCGGCGCGCTCGATCATGTGCAGCGCCGGACGGTCCTTGATCGAGCCGGTGGGGTTGCGGTCCTCCAGCTTGGCCCAGAGCGTCACCTGTCCGTCGGTGTTGCCGGGGACGGCCGCGGACAGCCGCGGCAGGCGGACCAGCGGGGTGTTGCCGACGGCTTCGAGCGGGCTGTCGTAACGCAAGGGAGGCCTCCGGCCACGGCGGTGAGGGTGCGGAAGGGCGGGCCCCCCCCGCCCCCCGGCGGGGCGCGGGGGGGGGGGTGCGCACCGCCGGCGCCGGCCCCGCCGGGCCGCGGGGTGATGCCGAGCGCGAGACCGCGAGGGCGGGCTCT
>NZ_JBHWIJ010000418.1:0-5661 GCF_042732255.1 Kitasatospora sp. NPDC059803
GGCGCCCGCCCCACCCGCGCCCCCGCCCCCCGCGCCCCCCTCTGACTACCCCACGAAGCAGAAGAAAAAAGGACTGAAGCACCATGACTGACGCACTGAAGCGCCTCAGCGACGAAGGCGTGGCGATCTGGCTGGACGACCTCAGCCGCAAGCGGCTGAACACCGGCAACCTCGCCGAGCTGGTGCAGAACAAGCACGTGGTGGGTGTGACCACCAACCCGACCATCTTCCAGAAGGCCATCGGCGGCGGCGACGACTCCTACGACGGCCAGCTGCGCGACCTCGCCGTCCGCAAGGTCACCACCGACGAGGCCGTCCGCATGATCACCACCTCGGACGTGCGTGACGCGGCCGACGTGCTGCGCCCGGTCTACGACGCCTCCAACGGCCGCGACGGCCGGGTGTCCATCGAGGTCGACCCGCGCCTGGCGCACGAGACCGCGGCCACCGTGGCCGAGGCCAAGCAGCTGTGGTGGCTGGTCGACCGCCCGAACGTCTTCATCAAGATCCCCGCCACCAAGGCCGGCCTGCCCGCGATCGCCGAGGTGATCGGCCGGGGCATCAGCGTCAACGTCACGCTGATCTTCTCGCTGGAGCGCTACAAGGCCGTCATCGACGCCTACCTGACCGGCCTGGAGGCCGCCAAGGCCAAGGGCCTGGACCTCTCCCAGATCGAGTCGGTCGCCTCCTTCTTCGTCTCCCGCGTGGACACCGAGATCGACAAGCGCCTGGAGAAGATCGGCGGCGACGCCCGGGACCTGCGTTCCAAGGCCGCCCTGGCCAACGCCCGCCTCGCCTACCAGGCGTACGAGGAGGTCTTCGGCTCGGTCGACGGCAAGTCCGCCGGCAGCGCCCGCTGGCGTTCGCTGGAGGCCGCCGGCGCCAAGCCGCAGCGCCCGCTGTGGGCCTCCACCGGTGTCAAGGACCCGGCCCTGCCGGACACCCTGTACGTCACCGAGCTGGTCGCCCCCGGCACGGTCAACACCATGCCCGAGGCCACCCTGGAGGCCACCGCCGACCACGGTGTGGTCACCGGCGGCACCATCGTCCCCAACTACGCCGACGCCAAGGCCGTGATGGACGCCATCGCCGCCGCCGGCGTGGACTACGACGACGTGGTCCAGGTGCTGGAGGACGAGGGCGTGGAGAAGTTCGAGCAGTCCTGGAACGAGCTGCTCGACACCGTCACCGCCTCGCTCGCCTCCTTCGCCGGCGAGAAGTGACCGTTCGCTCACACAGCCAGCGCACGAAAGCGGAGCCCAACAAGTGAGCACTGATTTTCCCGAGTTGACCTCGGAGTCGGACGCGGACGATCTCCCGCCGGCCCCCGTCAACCCGCTTCGTGACCCGGCCGACCGACGGCTCCCGCGCATCGCGGGGCCGTCCGGTCTGGTCATCTTCGGAGTCACCGGCGACCTGTCCCGCAAGAAGCTCATGCCGGCCATCTACGACCTGGCCAACCGCGGTCTGCTGCCGCCGGGCTTCTCTCTCGTCGGCTTCGCCCGGCGCGAGTGGGACGACGAGGACTTCGCCAAGGAGGTCCACGACGCGGTCAAGGAGCACGCCCGCACCCCGTTCCGGGAGGAGGTCTGGCAGCAGCTCGCCAAGGGCATGCGCTTCGTCCACGGCACCTTCGACGACGACGACGCCTTCGACAAGCTCCGCGAGACCATCATCGAGCTGGACAAGGCGCAGGGCACCGGCGGCAACTTCGCCTTCTACCTGTCCGTCCCGCCGAAGTTCTTCCCGACCGTCGTCCAGCAGCTCAAGAAGCACGGTCTGGCCGACCCCCCGCAGGGCTCGTGGCGCCGCGCGGTCATCGAGAAGCCCTTCGGCCACGACCTGGAGAGCGCCCAGGAGCTGAACCGGATCGTCCACGAGGTCTTCCCCCGGGACGAGGTCTTCCGGATCGACCACTACCTGGGCAAGGAGACGGTCCAGAACATCCTGGCGCTGCGCTTCGCCAACCAGATGTTCGAGCCGATCTGGAACCGGTCGTACGTCGACCACGTGCAGATCACCATGGCCGAGGACATCGGCATCGGCGGCCGGGCCGGCTACTACGACGGCATCGGCTCCGCCCGCGACGTCATCCAGAACCACCTGCTCCAGCTGATGGCGCTCACCGCCATCGAGGAGCCGGCGTCCTTCCACCCGAAGGCGCTGGTCGCCGAGAAGCTCAAGGTGCTCAGCGCCGTCAAGCTCCCGGCCGACCTCGGCCGGCACACCGTGCGCGGCCAGTACGCGGCCGGCTGGCAGGGCGGCGAGGAGGTGGTCGGCTACCTGGACGAGGACGGCATCGACCCGGACTCCAAGACCGACACCTACGCGGCGATCAAGCTGGAGATCAACAACCGCCGCTGGGCGGGCGTCCCGTTCTACCTGCGCACCGGCAAGCGGCTGGGCCGCCGGGTCACCGAGATCGCGGTGGTCTTCCAGCGCGCCCCGTACCTGCCGTTCGACTCCTACGCGACCGAGGAGCTGGGGCAGAACGCCCTGGTCATCCGGGTCCAGCCGGACGAGGGCGTGACGGTGCGGTTCGGCTCCAAGGTGCCGGGCACCTCCTTCGAGGTCCGGGACGTCACGATGGACTTCGCCTACGGCGAGTCCTTCACCGAGTCCAGCCCGGAGGCGTACGAGCGGCTCATCCTCGATGTGCTGCTCGGCGACGCCAACCTGTTCCCGCGTCACCAGGAGGTCGAGCTCTCCTGGCAGATCCTCGACCCGATCGAGAAGTACTGGGACACCCACGGCAAGCCCGCCCAGTACTCCGCGGGGACCTGGGGCCCGGCCGAGGCGGACGAGATGCTCGCACGAGACGGCAGGAGCTGGCGCCGGCCATGAAGATCGACCTCACCAACACGACGTCCAGCAAGATCAACGCCGCGCTGATGGAGGCGCGCCGGGCCAGTGGCTCCACCGCCGCCGGCATGGTGCTCACCCTGGTGATCGTGACCGACGAGGGCAGCGCGTACGACGCCCTCAAGGCCGCCAACGACGCCTCCCGCGAGCACCCCTCGCGCACCCTCGCGGTGATCAAGCGCGCCGGGCGCTCGCCCCGGGCCCGCGCCGAGACCCGGCTGGACGCCGAGATCCTGGTCGGCACCGATGCCGGCTCGGGAGAGACGGTCATCCTGCGCATGCACGGCGAACTCGCCGCGCACGCCCAGTCGGTGGTCCTGCCGCTGCTGCTCCCGGACGCCCCGGTCGTCGTCTGGTGGCCCGACAACGCGCCGCTGCACCCGGCGCAGGACCCGCTGGGCGCGCTCGCCCAGCGCCGGATCACCGACGCCGTCACCGCCGAGTCCCCGGTCGGCCAGCTCGCCCAGCGGGCCCAGAGCTACACCCCGGGCGACACCGACCTGGCCTGGACCCGGATCACCGGCTGGCGCTCGATGCTGGCCGCCGCGCTGGACCAGCGGCCGGTCACGATCACCTCCGCGGTGGTCGAGGGCGAGTCCTACAACCCCAGCGTCGAACTGCTCGGCCTCTGGCTGCACAACCGGCTGCACGTGCCGGTGGAGCGGGTCGTCACCGGCGGCCCCGGCATCACCGCGGTGCACCTGCGCACCAAGGACGGCGACATCACCCTGGACCGCCCGGACGGCCTGATGGGCACGCTCTCCATGGCCGGCTCCCCGGACCGCCAGGTGGCGCTCAAGCGGCGCGAGACCTCGGAGCTGATCGCCGAGGAGCTGCGCCGGCTCGACCCGGACGACATCTACGCGACGGCCGTGCGCACGCCCGTCGACCGGCTGCGCGAGCCGGACACCGCCGAGACGGCGGCGGCCGAGCGGGTCGCCCGCGCGGCGGTCGCCGAGGCCGCGGTGGCCAACCCCGCCCGGGTGACCGCCAAGGTCGCGTCCGAGGCCTCGTCCGAGGACGTGCCCGAGGACGCCGAGAAGGCTCCCGCCAAGAAGCCCGCCAAGCGCGCCGCCAAGGGGAGCGCATGACCAACGCGACCCCGCAGCTGGTCGTCCACCGGGACAAGGAGCTGATGGCCCAGGCGGCCGCGGCCCGGCTGATCACCCGGATCGTGGACGCCCAGGCCGCCCGCGGCACCGCCTCGGTGGTGCTCACCGGCGGGCGCAACGGCAACGCCCTGCTGGCCGCGATCGCCGCCTCCCCGGCGCGCGACGCGGTCGACTGGGCGCGGCTGGACCTCTGGTGGGGCGACGAGCGCTTCGTCCCCGCCGGGGACCCGGACCGCAACGCCGTCCAGGCCCGCGCCGAACTGCTGGACTCCGTCCCGCTCGACCCGGCGCGGGTGCACGAGATGCCCGCCTCGGACGGTGCGGACGGCTCCGACGTGGAGGCCGCCGCCGCCCGCTACGCGGAGGAGCTGGCGAAGGCGTCCGGCCCGGGCGACCGGCTCGGCGTCCCGGCCTTCGACGTGCTGCTGCTCGGCGTCGGCCCGGACACCCACGTCGCCTCGCTCTTCCCCGAGCACCCGGGCGTGCGGGAGACGGAGCTGACCGTGATCGGCGTGCGCGGGGCCCCCAAGCCCCCGCCGACCCGGGTCTCGCTCACCCTCCCGGCGATCCGGGCGGCCCGCGAGGTCTGGCTGCTGGCGGCCGGCGCGGACAAGGCGGACGCGGTCGCGATGGCCCTGTCCGGCCCCGGCGAGCTCCAGGCGCCCGCCTCCGGCGCGTACGGCCGTAGCCGCACCCTGTGGCTGCTGGACCGGGCCGCGGCGGAGCAGATCCCGCCCCAGCTGTACCCGCCGGCCTCGGCGTAACGGGCTCGGCAACGCACAAGGGCGCCACCGTCCTCGACGGTGGCGCCCTTCGCTGTCTGTCGTCCGGGTCAGATCTCGCCGCGCAGCTTGGCCAGCGCCTCGGCGAGGATCGCCTCGCCGTCGGCGTCGGTGCGCCGCTCGCGGACGTAGGCGAGGTGGGTCTTGTACGGCTCGTTGCGCGAGGGCGCGGGCGGGTTGTGCTCGTCCTGACCGGCCGGGAATCCGCACCGCGGGCAGTCCCAGGTGTCCGGGATGACGGCCTCGGCGGCGAAGCTCGGCCGGGTCTCGTGCTTGTTGGCACACCAGAAGGTGATCCGGTTGCGCGGGGCGGACTCGCCGCGCTCCGCCTCGCCCATCGGGCCCGCTCCGACCCTGCTGCCACGGATGGCGTTGCCACTTGCCACGGTCTGACTCCCTGCGTGCTGGTGCGCCGACCCTCCGCGGTGCGCGTCGGTGGCGAAAGTCGTCCTAGTGTAAGCAGGAGTTAAGCGTCCACCGCCATCGCCTCCGCCCCCGACCGTCCCAGGATAGGCGCTCGGGCGACGGAGCGTCAGGGTTACGTCAGCTCTTGTACTTCAGCACCAGGCCCAGCACGATGATGCAGGCGAACCAGGCGAGACCGACCACGATCGTGATGCGGTCCAGGTTGCGCTCGGCCACCGCCGAGCCGCCGCCGGTGGACATCGCGCCGCCACCGAACATGTCCGACAGGCCGCCGCCCTTCCCCTTGTGCAGCAGCACCAGCAGGATCATCAGCAGACTGAAGATGATCAGGGCAATCGAGAACCCGAGAACCACGACGGGACCAACTCTCTCGTATCTTCGGCGACGGGGGGGGGCGCCCGGACGCCGGGGGGGGGCCCAACAGACCGAGTAGGGTGGGGGGGTGGGTCGCTCTCTCTGGGCGGTGGGGGCCTGGTCTG
>NZ_JBHWIJ010000419.1:0-1509 GCF_042732255.1 Kitasatospora sp. NPDC059803
GCGTGAACGGGTGCCGCCTCCTCTGCCGTCTCCTCCGACGAACTCCCCCGGACTCCCCCGGACTGCCTCTGACCGCCCCGAACCGCCTCGAACGCGGTCAGAGCCCGTCAGTCAGCACCCCGGAGGGCCGCCGGGTCACTTCCCGATCGGCTCCAGGATCGTCACGCACTCGAAGTGGTGCGTCATCGGGAACAGGTCGAAGGCCCGCAGCGAGACCGGCCGGTAGCCGCCCTCGCGGAAGAACGCCAGGTCCCGGGCGAGCGCCGCCGGGTCGCAGGCGACGTACGCGATCCGGCGCGCCTCCAGGCCGACCAGGTGCGCGACGGTCTCGCGCCCGGCGCCCGAGCGCGGCGGGTCCAGGACGATCAGGTCGGTGGCGGTGATACCGGTGCGCGGCAGCAGCGTCTCGACGCGGTCGCACTCGATCCGCACGTTGTCCAGCGCGGCCAGGTTGTGCCGGGCGTCGGCCACGGCCTGCTTGGAGGACTCGATGCCGAGCACCGCGCCCTCCTCGCCGACCCGGTCGGCCAGCGCGCCCGCGAACAGGCCGACGCCGCAGTACAGGTCGAGCGCGTTCTCGCCCCACTGCGGGTCCAGGCCGTCCAGGACGGCGTCGACCAGGGTGTCCGGCGCCTCGGGGTGGATCTGCCAGAAGCCGCCGTTGCTGACCCGCCAGGTCCGCCCGGTCGCCCGCTCGCGCACGAAGCTGCGGCCGTGCACGCGGTGGATGTCGCCCTGGTCGTCCACCCGGGCGATCGACACCGGCTTGTCCAGCTCGACCAGCGGCAGCTGGGCGCCGGGACGCGGGGTGAGCACCACCTGGCGGTCCGAGGAGCCGCTCGCGGCGATCACCTCGACCGAGGCGATGCCCGGCCAGTCGCGGGCCTCGATGCCGAGTTCGGTGACGCCTTCGGCGGCGATCAGGCAGCGGTCCACCGGCTGCACGTCGTGCGAGCGGTGCTTGCGCAGGCCGACCTTCCCGGTCTCCTGGTCCACGGCGTACTGCACGCGGGTGCGCCAGGTCGGCACCTGCCCGGCCGGCAGCTTGCCGCCGACCGGCTCGACGCTGCCGTCCCAGCCCGCCTCGGCCGGGGTGAGCCCGGCCAGCTTGGCCAGCTGCTCGGTCAGCACCTGCCCCTTGAGCTTGCGCTGCCCGCCCGGGGTGACGTGCTGCCAGTCGCAGCCGCCGCACTTGCCGGGCCCGGAGAACGGGCACGGCGGCGCGATCCGCTCCTTGGCGGGCTCCAGGATCTCGACCGCGTCGGCCCGCAGGAACCGGGAGGTGGAGGTGCCCTCGGTGACCAGTGCGACCACCTTCTCGCCAGGCAGCGCGTGCCGGACGAACAGCACCCGGCCCTCGTGCCGGGCCACGCAGTGCCCGCCGCCGTGCGCGACCGGGCCGACCTCGACCTCGGAGCGGGGGGGGGGCGGCGGAGCGCCGGGCGGGGTGGGGGGGGGGGCGGGCCGCGGGGGGGTGGGCGGCGGCGGCGGCGGGGGGGCGGGCAGGGT
>NZ_JBHWIJ010000419.1:1519-5652 GCF_042732255.1 Kitasatospora sp. NPDC059803
GCCCCCCCCGCCCCCGTCCGCGCCCCGGCCCGCGCGCCCCGCGGCGCGGTGCGCAGCGCCTTCGGCGGCCGCACCGCCTGCTTGCGCGGCCGCTCCCCCGGCGTGCGGGACGCCTGCGCGCGGGATCCCTGCGCGCGGTCGCCCTTCGGCGCGCCGTCCTTGGAGCGCTCGGCCTTCTGCGTGCGCTCGGCCTTCTGCGCACGGTCGGTCTTCTGCGTACGGTCGGCCTTCGGCTTCCCCGTGTCGGCTTCCGCCGGACGCGCGGGAGCGGGCTCGCCCGGCGCGAGCGGCGCGGTCTGCGCGGTGAAGCCGTCGCGGTCGGTGGCGGCCGGGCGCACGGGCTTGCCCCAGCGCGGCCGGGCGACCTTGCCGGGGGTGGCGGCGCCCTTGCGGGCGCCCTTGCCCGAGGATCCGGAGGAGCGGGACGGGGTGTTGCGGGTCACTGGGCGGAGTCCTTGCTGCTGTCAGCGGTGGCGTCTGGCATAACGGGGACCTTCGACTTTACGGCCTTCGGCGCCCGAGGCTCGCCACGCCGGACGGCACCCGGCGCCGACCAGGCCTTCTGCGGCTTGCGCCGCTCGGAGGACTCCAGCTGCCACGGCACCGAGGTGACCATCACCCCGGGCTTGAACAGCAGTCGTCCCTTGAGCCGCAGCGCGCTCTGGTTGTGCAGCAGGTGCTCGTACCAGTGGCCGACCACGTACTCGGGGATGTAGACCGACACCACCTCACGCGGGCTGCTGCGGCGCAGGTTCTTCACGTAGTCGAGGACGGGCCCGGTGATCTCGCGGAACGGCGAGTCCAGCACCTTGAGCGGCACCTCGATGCCGCGCTCGTCCCATTCCCGGCGCAGCGCCGCCGTGTCGGCCGGGTCGACGTTGACGGTGACGGCCTCCAGGGTGTGGGCGCGGGCGAGCCTGGCGTAGGCGAGGGCGCGCAGCGCAGGCTTGTGCAGCTTGGAGACCAGCACGATGGCGTGCACCCGGGTGGGCAGCACCACGTCGTCCGGCTCCTCGGCGGCGGTGAGCTCCTCGGAGACCCGGTCGTAGTGGCGGCGGATGCCCTTCATCATCACGAAGAGCACGACCATCGCGGCGATCGCGATCCAGGCATGGCTGATCTTGGTGACCAGGACGACGATCAGCACGGCCATGGTCATCACCAGGCCGAAGGTGTTGATCGCCCGGCTGCGCTGCATGTGGCGACGCTTGGCCGGGTCGGTCTCGGTGCGCAGCAGCCGGGTCCAGTGCCGGATCATGCCGGACTGGCTCATGTTGAAGGAGACGAAGACGCCGACGATGTAGAGCTGGATCAGCCGGTTGGGGTCCGCGTCGAAGGCGATGACGAACAGGATCGCGGCGATCGCCAGCAGGATGATGCCGTTGGAGAAGGCCAGCCGGTCGCCGCGGGTGTGCAGCTGGCGCGGCAGGTAGCGGTCCTGGGCGAGGATCGAGCCGAGCACCGGGAAGCCGTTGAAGGCGGTGTTCGCGGCGAGCACCAGGATCAGGCCGGTGACGGCGGCGACGAAGTAGAAGCCGGGCGTGAAGTTGTTGAAGACGGCTTCGCTGATCTGGGCGAGCGCGGTCTTCTGGTGGTAGCCGGGCGAGGAGCCGACGAGCTGCTCGGCCGGGTTCTCGGCCATCTGCACGCCGGTGAGGCGGGCCAGCCAGATGATGCCCATGAACATCACCACGGCGATGCTGGCCATCATCAACAGGGTGGTGGCGGCGTTCTTGCTCTTGGGCTTGCGGAAGGCCGGCACGCCGTTGGAGATGGCCTCCACGCCGGTGAGCGCGGCACAGCCGGAGGAGAACGACTTGAGCAGCAGGAACACCATGGCGAACCCGGCCAGCGATTCGTTGCCGGGGATGGCGGCGAGGTGGAATCCGGAGCTCTCGGCGGGCATGTCCTGGCCGAGCAGGAAGTGCCGGACGAAGCCGTAGCCGACCATGCCGATGACGCCGATCATGAACGCGTACGTCGGGACGGCGAAGGCGGTGCCGGATTCGCGGACGCCGCGCAGGTTCATGCCCATCAGCACCACCACGACGATGACCGACAGGGTCAGTTCGTGGCCGCGCAGCGCGGGGACGGCGGAGACGACGTTGGCGACGCCCGAGGTCGTCGAGACGGCCACGGTGAGCACGTAGTCGACCATCAGGGCGCTGGCGACGACGAGTCCCGACTTGGGCCCGTGGTTGACGGTCGCGACCTCGTAGTCGCCGCCGCCGCTCGGGTAGGCGTGCACGTTCTGCCGGTAGGAGGCGACCACCGCGAGCATCACGATCGCGACGACGACGCCGATCTGCCAGGAGAAGTGGATCGCCGAGGCACCCGCCACGGAGAGCGTCAGCAGGATTTCCTCGGGGGCGTACGCGACCGAGGAGAGCGCGTCCGAGGCGAAGACGGGCAGCGCGATCCGCTTGGGCAGAAGTGTTTCGCCCAATTTGTCGCTGCGCAGGGCGCGCCCGATCAGGATGCGTTTCGGTAGGTCAGTCGGCATAGGCACGTTAAGGAATCGTAGGGGCTTCCCGGGCCGGGCTCCGCCGTTTGTCCCCCCCTTCGTCGCGACTGCGTTCTATGGACCGGCTAGCGTGTCGGATACGAGTCGGCGGGCAACACTCAGGTTGTGAGTCGGCGCCCCACGAGAACGCTCGCCCAGGGAAGCCGGGCGGGAAAGGGAGATGAACGGTGTTTGCGCAGGTCAAGAACCCTACGGGACGGGTGAGGTAGCGCCGGTGCACATCGTCATCATGGGCTGCGGCCGCGTGGGCTCGGCCCTCGCCAGAGCCCTGGAGAAACAGGGCCACTCGGTGGCCGTGGTCGACCAGGACCCGACCGCGTTCCGTCGGCTGGGCGCCGGGTTCAACGGGCGCCGGGTGACCGGCGTCGGCTTCGACCAGGACACCCTGCGCGAGGCGGGCATCGAGGAGGCCGGCGCGTTCGCCGCGGTCTCCAGCGGCGACAACTCCAACATCATCGCCGCGCGGGTGGCCCGGGAGAACTTCGGCGTGGAGAACGTCGCGGCCCGGATCTACGACCCCCGCCGCGCCGAGGTCTACCAGCGCCTGGGCATCCCGACCGTGGCGACGGTCCGGTGGACCGCCGACCAGATGCTGCGCCGGCTGCTGCCGAGCGGCGCCGAGCCGCTGTGGCAGGACCCGAGCGGCGGCGTCCAGCTGGCCGAGGTCGCCTACGCCCCGGGCTGGGTCGGCCACCGCATCGGCGTGCTGGAGGAGTCCTCCGGCGCCCGGGTGGCGTTCGTCACCCGGCTCGGCGAGGGCGTGCTGCCCTCGCCCCAGATGGTGGTGCAGGAAGGCGACCTGGTGCACGTGATGCTGCGCCGGGGCGACCTGACGGCGGTCGAGGCCGCGTTCGCGCAGGGGCCGAAGGAGGAGGGTCACTGATGCGGGTCGCCATTGCCGGGGCCGGTGCCGTGGGTCGCTCGATCGCGGGCGAGCTGCTGGAGAACGGGCACGAGGTCCTGCTGATAGACAAGAACCCCAACTCCATCTCGGTGGAGCGGGTGCCCATGGCGGAGTGGCTGCTGGCCGACGCCTGCGAGATCACCTCGCTGGACGAGGCGGCGCTGCAGCGCTGCCACGTGGTGATCGCCGCGACCGGCGACGACAAGGTGAACCTGGTCGTCTCGCTGCTCGCCAAGACCGAGTACGCGGTGCCGCGGGTGGTCGCCCGGGTGAACAACCCGAAGAACGAGTGGCTCTTCAACGAGTCCTGGGGCGTGGACGTGGCCGTGTCCACCCCGCGTCTGATGTCCGCCCTGGTCGAGGAGGCGGTCAGCGTCGGCGACCTGGTCCGGCTGATGCGCTTCAGCCAGGGCAACGCCAACCTGGTCGAGCTGACCCTGGCCGCCGACACCGAGCTGGTCGGCACCCGGGTGGGCGACGTGGCCTGGCCGCAGGACACCGCGCTGGTGACGATCATCCGCGAGGGCCGGGTCCTGGTGCCGGGCAAGGACGACACCCTGGAGGGCGGCGACGAGCTGCTCTTCGTGGCCGCGCAGGAGCGCGAGGAGGAGCTGGAGGACCTGCTGTCGGCGTCCTCCGGCGCCCAGTAGGGCCGAAGGCGCGGACCGGACACGGGCGAGGGCCCGCACCCACCAGGGGTGCGGG
>NZ_JBHWIJ010000420.1:0-999 GCF_042732255.1 Kitasatospora sp. NPDC059803
GTGCGCGCCGTGCCGCTCGACGTAACCGAGCGAGCCCAACTCGTAGAGCCGCTGCAGCACGTCGTGCGGGCGGTGTCCCGGCAGCCCGGCCCCCCCCCCGCTCGGCGCGCCCGCCCCCCGCGCCCGGGCCGGCCCCCCCCCCGTGCCGTCGGCGCCCTCGTCCTCCGCCCCGCTGACGCCCTCCCCCTCTGCCTCGTCGACGACCCACCCCGCCAGCCGTTCGGCGACCCCGGACACGCCGAGCCGCCCCTCCCGGATGGCCCGGGCGAGGCTGCGCACCTCGCGGGCGGTGGTGGCGACGGTGCAGCCGCTGGCGACGAGGTAGGCGTAGGCGGCGGCGGTCGCGTAGAGCTCGTTGGTCTTCTCCAGGGCCGGCACCCGGATCAGCTGGTGCATCAGGGCGGCGGCGCGGTCCTGCGGTTCGGGGTAGACGTCGATGTCGAAGATCTCGGCCTGGTGCCGGGCGACGGCCGCGAGCAACGACCCGTAGTCGGTGACCTGCGGGTCACCGGGCGTGTACTGCTCGGCGGTCATGAGCAGCCACGAGAGGTCGACCTCCAGCTTCAACGGCGCACGTCCTTCAGGTCGCCCGGCTCCGCGAACTCGGCCAGGAAGGCCGTCTCGTACTCCTTCATGAACTGGGCGGCGGCGTCGACGAAGGCCCGCCCCGCCTCGCCCATGTCCTGCTGGACCAGGCGCTCGATGTACTGGTTCATGCTGATCCCCTGCTGCTCCGCCCGTTCCCGGGCCATCTCCGCGGTCGTGGCGTCCACCCGGACGTTCAGCTGCTTCTTACCCATGAATCTCAAGCTAGCGCTGAAGTGCTAGCACAACAAGGGCGCACGCACACCGGACGGAGCGCCCACCCCCACGGACGTGCCCCCCCCCACAGACGTTCCCCGCACGGACGTTCCCCGCACGGACGCCGGGCGGGGGGGCCGCGCCCCGCGGGGCGCGGCGCGGGGGGGGGCGCGGGCGGCGCGGGGGGGGGGCGCAGTA
>NZ_JBHWIJ010000420.1:1009-5647 GCF_042732255.1 Kitasatospora sp. NPDC059803
CCACACACACCGACCCCCGCACTCACACCCCCCCCCCGCCCCACCCCCCCCCCCCCGGAGTGGACCCGCGGGCGCCCCCGCCCGGGAGCGAACGCGGGTCCGGATCAGAACTGGGTGCTGACCGTCACCCCGCTGAAGTCGGTGTTGGCGTAGAGGCTGATGTAGCGGTAGCCGGCCGTCGGGTTGGTGACGGTGATGCTCTGCGTGCTGCCGGCGTTGGTGGAGGAGGCGGTGAAGGCGTTCGGCGAGGCCCAGGTGTCCGCGTTGTAGTACAGGTACGCGATGCCGGTGCCGCCGGAGGTGCTGATCTTCAGGGTGCTGACGCCGGCCGGCAGGTAGACGTACAGGTAGTCGAGCCCGCCGGCGGTGGCGGTGAGGTTGGACCGGGAGCAGTTCTGGCCGAGCGCGTCGGTGCGCGGGTCGGTGCAGGTCGGCAGGGTGGTGCCGCCGCCGGTGCCGGTGGTGACGGTGACCGAGGCCGGGGTGCTGGCGGTCCTGCCGGTGGCGTCGGTGACGGTCAGGGCGACGGTGTACGTGCCCGCGGCGGCGTAGCCGTGGCTCGGGTTCCGCTGGTCGGAGGAGGTCCCGTCGCCGAAGGTCCAGTGCCAGGCGGTGATCTGGCCGGGGCCGGTCTGGACGGACTTGTCGGTCAGCGTGACGGTGGCGCCGTTGACGGCCTGGCCGAACAGCGCGGTCGGACCGGCCGCGTAGCAGGCGCCGGCGGCGCAGCCGTCGAGCCAGGCGTCGAAGTCGGCGTCGTAGCCGGTGCCGATGCCGTTGTAGACCGCGTAGCCGCCCTGGTAGTCACCGGTGCGGAAGTGGCCGAGCATGGCGTAGACGTCGGCCGGGTGCTTCTCGAACATGTACCGGACGGCGAGGTAGCCCCACGGGTAGGTGCGCACCGAGTCCGAGTTGCCGTACGTGTTCTGGAAGACGGTGCTGAGCTTGTAGGTGTGCTTGGCGGCCTCGGCCATCGCCTGGGTGTCGGTGGTGCCGCGGTAGGCGTAGGACTCGTACTCGGCGACGCCCTCGATCCACCAGATGTCGGGCACGGAGATCTCGGTGGAGAAGTTGCCCTTCATGTCGTAGATGCCGTCGAGGTAGTGCGTGTACTCGTGGTTGAGGTTCCACACGTTGGCGGTGAAGCCGTCGTTCCACGACTTCTGGTACATCACGCACACGGCGTGGTTGTTGGGGTCGGTCGGGTCCATGACGGTCTGGCCGCCGTTGTCGGTGGAGTTCCCGAAGATCGCCCAGGAGTAGTTCAGGTAGTCGGCCTGGTTGGCGAAGACCGCGAGGGTCATGTTCTTGCCGTACGGGTTGACCGGGCCGTTGTCCTTCACCAGGTTGTGGAAGAAGGTGTCCTCGCCGCGCAGGCTGGTGCAGACGGCGGCCAGGTCGGCGGGCGACAGCGACTCGGTCAGGATGGTGCGGTTGTCGCAGACCAGCTGGTTCGGCAGCACCGCCGCGGTCAGCTTCGCCGGCAGGTCGCAGGTGCCGTAGTACGAGCACTGGCCGGGGTCGAAGGCGTTGGCCTGGTAGGCGGTGTGGACGTACAACGGGCCGGTGACGCCGGTGATCTGGGCGCCGTCGAGCACCGCCTTGACCTTCCCCTTGACCGCGGCCTCGACGACGGGGCCGTCGCCGGCCATCCGGCCGAGGTCGTTGCCGGCGTTGACGTCGAGGTAGGCGTTGGCGGTGCCGAGCAGGTCCTTGTGGTTGAGCGCGAAGTCGCCCAGGACGGTGCCGATGCTCGGGTCGGCGCCGACCGCGCTGACGAAGTCGCTGTTCCAGTTGCCCCGCCACAGCGGCGCGGACAGCACGGCGTTGACCGCCTTGAGCATCTTCGGGAAGGCGTTGTACGAGTTGTTGTAGCTGGTCAGCACCTGCTTGTAGACGCCCAGGTAGCTGCCCTGCACGTTGGCGCTGTCGGTCAGGACCAGCACCTCGTTGAGCACGGTGCCGTTGTTGTCGGTGACGTCGGTCCAGTGCCGGCCCGCGAAGAAGGCGTCGAGCCCGGCCTTGGAGGCACTGGTGAGCGCCGCGTCGTAGGGGCCGACCGCGTCCGCGTTGTTGGACTGGACGTAGTACCCGGCCCGCAGGAAGAGCACGAGCTGCAGGATGCCGGTGGAGTTGTCCCCGGTGTAGTTCGCCGCCAGGCCCTGGTAGGCGTTGGCGACGGTGAGCATCTGGGATTCCTTGAAGATCCTGCCCGCGTCGGTGCCGGTGACGTTGAACAGCGTGTTCACGCAGTCCGTGGTCGAGCCTTCGAGGAAGGAGACCAGGTCGGCACCGCTGCGCCCGCCGAAGTCGGCGGGGGTGCAACTCGGCGCGGCGGCACCGGCCGTACCAGCGGCGGCGCGGGCCGTACCAGCGGCGGCACCGGCCGAACCGGCAGCGGCGCGGGCGGAACTGCCCGGCTGGGCCGCGGAGTTGCCCGGCTTGGCCGCGGGCGCGTGCGGCTGGGCCGGACGGGGCGCGGTCTGCACGGCGGTGCCGGCCGGCTGGCCCATCACGACCTGGCCCAGCAGCGCCGGCGACAGCGGCTTGGCGGCGGGGGCGGCGGCCTCGGAGGGATCGGCCGCGAGGAAGGCCCCCAGCGGCTTCGGGACGGCCGACGCGGCGTCGGCCGACGCCGGGGCGGCGGCGGACGACCGGGCGCCGGCCGGCGGCTGGGCGGCCGGTCCGGACGCGGCGAGCGCGGGGACCGGCAGCAGGGTGGCGGCGGTGGCACAGCCGGCGACGACGCCGGCCATGAGCGTGGGGAGGGGTATGCGAAGGCGCACTGCGGGGTCCTTCTCCTGTGGGGGAGGCGACTGGACGACTGCCGAGGCATGGGGGAAGTCGACGTGATCCTGCCATCGGGCGACCCGCCAGAACAATGTCACAGGTCATATGACATCTACCGCGTCCGGCATAACACCGCCCCACCGGGACCGACCGCCCGCCCCCGCCTCGCACCACCGCCCGACCCGGCCGCCCCACCGCCCGACCCGGCCGCCCCACCGCCGAACCCGACCGTCCCACCCCCCGACCCGGCCTCCCTACGGCCGGACCGGCCGGTACGTCCGCGCCGCCCAGGCCTGGAAGGTCGGCGAACTGGCGATCAGGTCCCGGTAGGCCGCGGCCGCCGCGCCGAACAGCGTCTCCACGACCTCGCCGCTCACCCCGGCGGCCCGCCAGGCCAGCAGGTGGCGGACCCAGATCGGCGTCCCGGCGAGCGGCTTGACCACCACTTCGGCCAGCGGCCTGGTGGTCGCCTGGACGACGGAGATCCCGAGCCCGGCGGAGATCATCTCCTGCAGCTCCAGCCGGCCGCCGAGGAACTCGTGGACGGTCGCCGGGGTGAAGCCCGCCGCGGCGCAGGCGCCGTAGAACACGCCGTGCCAGCCGGCCCCGTCGTCGGGGGTGAGGAACCAGTCCTCCTCGGCCAGGTCCACCAGGGCGATCTCGGTGCGGTGCCGGAGCCGGTGGCCCGCCGGGAGTGCGACGAAGGCGGGCTCGGTGACGATGCCGCGGTGCGCGACGGCCGGCGAGTGGCGCAGTTCCCGGCCCGGGTAGTCGACGGCCACGGCGGCCTCCGCGTCGCCCTGCTCCAGCAGGTCGACGATGTCCGACGAGCGGTAGACGGAGGTCACCGTGAAGCGCTGGTCGGGCCGCTGGTGCCGGGCCCTGGTGACCAGTCCGGGCAGGATCGGCGAGATGGTCGCGGCCAGGCGCAGCTCCTGGCGGGCCGGCTCGCCGGGGGCCGCCGGGCGGCGGCCGAGGCAGTCGGCGCGGGTGAGGAGGTCGCGCGCGGCGGCCACCACCTCGACGCCGAAGCAGGTCGGCGCGACGCCCACGGCCGTGCGCTCGAACAGCGGCGCGCCCAGGTGGCGTTCGATCCGGCGCAGTTGCGTACTGGTCGCGGGCTGCGAGGCGCCGAGCAGGACGGCGGCCCTGCCGACGCTCCCGGTGTCGGCGATGGCGCACAGCACGCGAAGGTGCCGCAGTTCCAGCTCCATGACCCTCCCCCTCACGCAAGGGCCGCACCCTCCCGGCCGACCGCTCCGGGCGGGAGGGTGCGGCCCCGGCGGTGGCTGTGCAACAGCACACATGACATGTCGGCCGCTCACCTTCGCCCCGCGCGAATCACCTCGTCAAGCCCCCTCCGGGAGCCGAACGGCGGCGTCGGCAACCGCCTTTACCGGCGCATTGCGTCCCCCTGACCACTCCCTGACCCGCACCCCGGCGACCGCCCGGCCCGCACCCGCCACCCCGCCCGGCCCGCACCCGCCACCCCGCCCGACGCCGCCCGACGCCGCCCCGCCGGGGCGAGCGAGACTTGAAGAGTTCTTCACCTTCCGAGACTCTGAACTCTCCTGAGCGTTCCGCGGAGCGGCACCGACCGGTCTGGAGGCCGGCAATGACAGCCATGTTCGACCAGGAGCTGCGCGAGCAGCTCGCCCAGGCCCGCCGGGACCTCGCAGCGGCCCGGGCCGAAGGGGACGCCGACGGCGTCCAGGCGTACGAGGGCCGGATCGCCGGACTGCTCCGGCTCGCCGCCCAGCACGGGATCGACCTTCCGCACAGCGCCGACGAGGAGGAGCACAACCGGCCCTGACCGTCCCGCACCGGAACGGCAGAGGAGGCGGCACC
>NZ_JBHWIJ010000421.1:0-5579 GCF_042732255.1 Kitasatospora sp. NPDC059803
GCCTGGGCCCAGGCGGCCCGTCACCGGAGACCCTGCAGGGTCGGCCGGGTGCCCGCCACGCCGCTGGCGAGGCCCTGGACGGTCGTGCCGGGCGAGGCCGCCCCGTCGGACCAGGCCGCACAGAGCGCGCACGAGGCCCCGGGGAGCACCCGGCTCCGGGCCGGCTTCCTCAGCGCCCGGGGTGTGATCGGCGGTACCAGCGACGCCCGAGGCACCAGCCGGCGCGCCGGCGCGCCGGGCGGCGGCGTCGCCAACCCGCTCGCCGGCGTGCTCGTCGACACGGTCATCAGCCCGCTCGCCCCCACGCTCGCCCCTGCGCTCGTCGGCCGGTGCGCAGCCGGGCTCGTCGGCTTGGGCGTCGACCTGGTCGTCGGCTCGGTCATCGGCCTGCCTACTGGCGGGCAGGCGACCCGATACATCGGCGTGCCCGTCGGCTGGAGCGAGGTCCGCGCGGCCGTCGTCGTCCCCGGCGCCTGCGCCCACGCTGCGGGGCGCGTCCGGCTCCACCGGTCGGAAGGACTCAAAACCAGCCATGGCTCACGGCTCTTCAGGGGAGAGGGGCCGACAGGAGAGGACAACGCCGCCCGGGCAGCAGGCCCGCCCACGGGATGACGTCGGTCTGCGCCGCGCAGCACCGTATGTGACCTGTTCCTTTCAGAGTACGACGGGTGTGAGGCCCAGCCCAGCGGTGAGGCCTCGGAGCGGCATTGTTCCCGCGAAAGGAGGATGCGCCCGCCGTCGGCAGTGCGCCCCGCCCGCAGGCCACGCGCCCCCTCCAGAAAGGAGGTTCCCTGGAGCTTGACTGAGCGGACCGGGCGACGCAACAGGCCTGCCGGACACCGTGACCGGACTGTCATGGATCGGCGACGATCCGTTGCGACACGTCGCGAACCGTCACGCCCCGCCAGCCTCAGCCGGCCCGTCCGGACCCACCCGTACGCCAGGTCCTGGAACCCGTTTCAGCCACTACGTACGGCTTCGCGACGTGGTCTGGCATTTGCCAGGTGCATAGGCGCGGCCGCTGGCACCATGCTTGGCATGCCCCTGCTCCTGTTCGACCTCGACAACACGCTGCTCCCCAGGGACGCCGCTTTCCGGGCCTGGGCTCAGGATTTTCTGTCCGAGCGCGACCTGCCGCCCGGAGACCTCGAATGGTTCGTCACTCTCGACGGCGGCGGCTACGTGCCGCGCAGCACCGTACTGTCCGCCGTCCGGCGCCGCTACGGGTTGGACGTCTCCACCGAGTTCCTGCTCGCCCACTACCGACACGGCATCAACTCCCACATCCACTGCCCGCCCGGACACGTCGACGCGCTGCAGGCGGCACGGGCGGCCGGGTGGACGCTCGGCATCGTCAGCAACGGCGGCACACGGCCGCAGTTGGAGAAGATCCGGCGGACCGGGCTGGGGCCGCTGGTCGACGGCTGGGTCATCTCCGAGGAGGCCGACTGCGTCAAACCGGATCCGCTGATCTTCGAGATAGCCGCCCAGCGGTGCGGCGTCGTGCCCACCGGGACGTGGGCCGCGCACACCTGGATGGTCGGGGACCACGCGCCCGCGGACATCGCCGGCGCCGAACTGGCCGGCCTGCGCAGCGTCTGGCTGCACCACGGCCGGCCCTGGGCCGAGAGCGGCTACCGGCCGACGCTGAAGGCGGCCGGCCTGCCGGAGGCCGTCGGTCAGGTGCTCGCCGCACGCGGCGCGCCGTCGGCCCGGCCGGGTCTGCGCGCGGGCGGGCCGGTCCAGCGACGGTCCGCCGGGGTGCCGGTGCGCACGGGGGCGCTCCTCGGCGCGCGGACCGGCGCACGGCCGACGGAATCCGCCCCTGACGGCTCGTTCGCGCCTGCTGCCGTGAACGCCGGAACGGCCAGTGCCCCCGGTGGTTCGATGGCGGGGTCGGATGTCCGAAACCGCACCGGCGAGTTTGCCGTGGTCGCCGACAGCCGTCCTGGCCTGGTCCCGGGCGCGGGCCCGGCGACGGACCCGGGAGCGAGCGTGCTGCGCCCCGTCGCGGTGGCGCACCCAACGGCCGTCCGTACGGCGGCGGATGGGGCGGGGCCCGCGCGGACCACGTTCGCCGTGGCGCCGGCGGCGGCCGCCCCGTAACACCCCGCTTGAACGCGCCACCTCGCGCACCCCGTCCCTCACACGCACCGCACGCCCTTCACGCACCCCGCCGCACCGCGCCCCGCCGCAACCAGCGCCCCGCACCGCACCGCAACCAGCGACGACCCCGCCGCGGGGCGGCCCGGCCGTCAGCCGTGCGCGGAGGTCCGGGTCCACCAGCAGGTGCGGGCCTGCGCGGTGAACCCGAGCTTGCGGTAGAGCGGTTCGCCGAGCGAGGTGGCGACCAGAGTGGCCGGGCGGTCGGGGTGCGCGTGGGCCAGGGCGGTCTGGAGTACGGCGCGGGCCACGCCCTGGCCGCGCCGGTCGGGCAGGGTGGCGACCCAGTACACCCCGGTGGCCTGGCCGTCGTCGTAGGTGAGGCAGGTGCCGGCGGTGGCGCCGTCGACGCGGCCCAGCCAGGCCCGGAGCCCGGGTTCGCGCAGGAGCTGTTCCGGGAGCGCTTCGCCACGGGTCCAGGGCTGCCGGGCGGGCAGCGGGAAGCCGTCCACGATCGCACGCTCGACCTGCGCGAAAGCATCGCCGTCCAGCGCCTCATCGACCGTCAGGGAGCCGCCGCCGTGCGCCTTCGAGAGCGAGGGGAGGACGGCCGGGACGCCGTCGACCGGGCCGGGTTCACGGGTCATCACCGGCATGACCGGCATCCGGGTGGCGCCGAACCGGGTCAGGTCGAGTGCGCCGTACGGGTCCTCCAGGGTGAAGCAGATGGTCTCCCACTCCTTCAGGAGGTCAGCCAACTCCCCTTCCACCAGCGCTGGTTCGACGTACGGACTGGTGACCACGAAGCGGTGTGAGTCCTCCGGGGTGCGGGCGCAGCGGACCGCCGTCAGGCCCGGGCTGGTGCGGAACCGCCAGCCGTGCACGCGGGCTTGGGCGAGCCAGAAGGCGGCGGCGTTGTCGTTGGCCTGTTCGAGCCGGCTGTTGGTGTTCACGGCAGGACGGTAACCCGGAGGTCGCGCCCCGGTTCCGCCGCCCCGGCCCTGGCCGGATGAAGCCTGGGAGGCGCACGAGCTCATTTCGTGCGCCCTCTCGTGCACCGCCGATTTTCGGTCAATTTCGCGCCGATCCCTCCCGCTTGGGCAAATCCGCAGCCCAGACCCGCCGACCGGGCGCGCGCGGGCCGGACGCCCCAGGACCGGCCCCGCGACAACCAGCCACCGTTGCACCGGCCCTCTTCCCAGAAGGGTCGACGGGTGCCACGCTTCGTGATCGAATGCATCACGCCAAATTGCCATGTCGACATAGCGTCGGATGGTGAACTTGTCACAACGGCAATGGTCCACCCGATAGATTTCGATCTTGGCGAGCAGCAGTGCCGCACCACCCACACCACACCACCGAGGGGGCTTGAGCGCCTTGAGCAGGGTGAGCAGGAGCGACGCGGGTCCTGACAGCGGCCAGGCGGCGGCCGGTATCGCGGCTCGGTCCGCGAGAAGCACCGGCACCTCCGCGACCGCCGCCACCACCCGCAACTCCGGCACCCCGGGCGCCGTCTCGCACTCCTCGTACCCCACAGTGCCTTCCCCCGGCATCGCCGCCACGGGCACCTCGGCGGCGGCCGCAGAGCACGGCGGAGCGGCACACGGCGGGCAGGCGTACGGCGGTCCCGCGTACGGCGGGTCGGCACACGTCGGAGCAGTGCACGGCGGGTCGGCACACGGCGGCCAGCAGGCGCACTCCGGACAGGTCGTCAGCCGAGGCACCGTCAGCCCGGCGCAGGCCTACGGCGCCGACTTCCCGGCCTATCCCGGCTACCCGGGGGCGGGCGGAACGATCGGCGCGAATGGCGCGATCGGCGCCCCTGGCCTGAACGGCGCCCCCACCGGCTCCCTGGGCGGCCCCCTCGCCAGCCTCCCCCTGGGCTCCCCCGGCCACGGCCCGCTGGGCCACGGCGGGCCGGGCGCGAACGGCTCGTCGACCCCGATGACGGTCTCCGCCCCGCGCAAGCTCTCCGGCCGCCGACGCCGGGAGACCGTCGCGGTGCTGATCTTCGGCGGCGCCCCGATCTTCGAGAGCTCGATCCCGCTGTCCGTCTTCGGCGTCGACCGCCAGGACGCCGGGGTACCGCGCTACCGGCTGCTGGTCTGCGCCGGCGAGGACGGCCCGCTCGCCACCACCGGCGGCCTCACCCTCTCCGCTCCGTACGGCCTGGAGGCCCTCGCCCGGGCCGGCACGATCGTCGTACCGGCCTGGCGCTCGATCTCGCAGCCCCCGCCGGTCGAGGCGATCACCGCCCTGCGCAAGGCCCACCACGAAGGCGCGCGGATCATCGGGCTCTGCACCGGCGCCTTCGTCCTGGCCGCCGCCGGCCTGCTCGACGGCCGTCCGGCGACCACCCACTGGATGTACGCGCCGACGCTGGCCAAGCGCTACCCCCGGGTGCACGTGGACCCGCGCGAGCTCTTCGTCGACGACGGCGACGTGCTCACCTCGGCCGGCACCGCCGCCGGCATCGACCTGTGCCTGCACGTGGTGCGCAGCGACCACGGCGCCGAGGCGGCCAACGCGCTGGCCCGCCGCCTGGTGGTCCCGAGCCGTCGCAGCGGCGGCGGACAGGCCCAGTACATCGACCAGTCTTTACCTGAGGAGATCGGCAACGACCCGCTGGCCGAGGTGGTCACCTGGGCGCTGGAGAACCTCAACCAGCAGTTCGACGTCGAGGTGCTGGCGGCACGCGCGTACATGAGCCGACGCACCTTCGACCGGCGGTTCCGCACGCTCACCGGCAGCGCGCCGCTGCAGTGGCTGATCACCCAGCGGGTGCTCCAGGCGCAGCGGCTGCTGGAGACCTCGGAGCTGTCGGTGGACGACGTCGCCCGCCGGTGCGGGTTCCGTTCGCCGGTGGCGCTGCGCGGGCACTTCCGGCGCCAGCTCGGGGTGTCGCCGGCCGCGTACCGGACCAGCTACCGGGCGCGCCGGCCCGGGCCGCAGTCGGCGGTGCCGACCGGGCCGCACGGCGGCGACCTGCGGCTGCCCGGCGCCCTGCCGCACGCGGCGGCCACGGCCGGGTCGGCAGCGGGCGCGGCACTGTTCGGCGGGGCACACGGCAGCCAGCACGGCGCGCAGCCCGCGTACCCGTTCCCGGCCGGGAACGGCGCACCGGCGCAGGTCGGCCCGCACGGCCAGCCGCTGCCGCACGGCGCGTCGCCGGCCGCGGCGGGGCAGCCGGGCCCGCACGGCCAGCCCGGCCCGTTCGGTCCGGGGCAGGCCGGGACGCCGGCCGACCGGGCCTTCCACGCCCGGGCCGGGCAGCCGTACCCGCACCAGCAGGCCGCGCAGCAGCCGCACCCCGGGCAGCAGGGTGCGGGGCGAGGTCCGGTGCGGTCGCCGCTGGTTCCGCCGCAGGCCGGGTCGGGGGCGGGGCGTCCGCCGCGCACCGCGGAGCACGCGGCGGCGGAGGACGGCCACCCCCAGCCGGGGGCGCGCGGCCAGGGGCAGGGGCACCGCAGTGCGGT
>NZ_JBHWIJ010000422.1:0-5551 GCF_042732255.1 Kitasatospora sp. NPDC059803
CGGGGCCCGGCGGCCGGCGGCGCCGCGCCCGGGCCCCCCGGATGGAGCGGGGTGGATCAGGAGTGGGTGACGCTGCCGCAGGCGCCGGCCGGCAGCGGCAGGAAGCCGAAGCTCTTCAGGTCGGCGGACGCGGTGGCGTTGGTGCAGACCCAGCCGCTGGTGCCGAAGATGGCGCGCAGCGCGGTGCCGTGGGTGTCGGTGGCGATCCAGTCGGAGTGACGGACCACGTTGTAGACGCTGCGGGCGTAGGAGGTGCCGGCGAAGGCGTTGGTGATCACCTTGTTGACGGTGTCGACCGGGGCGACGCCGTTCACGTTGCGGATGGTCAGCGGGCCCTGGACGTCGGCGCCGCTGCCCTTGCCGTAGTACACCTGGCCGACGTAGTGGGCGACGGAGTAGGGAACCAGCGCGTCGGGGTCGTTCAGCTGGGCGTCGCTGCCCTCGTTCTCCTGCACGCCCTCGGTGACGCAGAGGCCGAAGGCCGAGACGCCGATGGTGGAGAGGAAGAAGGAGCGGGTGCCGGAGCCGGACTGCGGCAGGAACGGCTTGATGGTGGTGCTGGGCAGGCTGGGGTCGATCTGGTCCCAGGTGGTGACGTTGCAGGTGTAGATGTCCTTGAGGTTCTGCGTGGTCAGGTTGGCCGGCGCGTTGCCGCCGTTCTGGGCCGCCCAGGACACCGCGTCCGTGGCGTACGCCACGAAGTCGAAGGTGTTCGGGTCGGTCGACGCCGGGCCGCGCGAGGAGCGGGCGAAGTCCACGGTGGCGCTGGTGTTGTTCTTCAGCGCGGTGATGCCGGCGCCGGAGCCGTTCGGGCGGGCGATGGAGGTGGCGCCGGTCTTGGTGGTGATCGGCGAGGTGCCGGTCGCGTCCCAGCTGTACAGGCGCGGCGTGGTGGTGTTGCTGCTCGGAATGGTGGCGTTGTAGTCCGCCGAGAACTGGTTCAGGACGGCCTGGGTGGTGTCGGAGCCGACGCCCACGATGTCCTTGGCGGCCGGGAGCGACGCCGGGTCGGCCAGGGCGGTGCCGCTGGCGACGGTGGCCAGGGAGGTCGCCAGGGCGGCAATGGTGAGCAGCTTGGCAGCGGTCTTACGCATGTTTCTCTTCCTCCGGTGGGAGAGACGTCCATCGCGTGGACCCGTGCTCTGGTTGGGAGCCCGGGGCCGGTGGCCGCGTCCGCTGCGGCCGCTCCGGCAGTGCAGATCCTGTCCGGCCCGGTGGTTCCGCCGGAAGGGAGGTCGAGGGCGGGTCGGGATTGTCGACTCATCGGTTCGACGAGGTTTAGCGACTGGTCAGCGCGGGCGTGGCGGAGGGGAAAGGGGGTGGTCAGAGGCCGATGACGTTCTTCTCCAGGTGGCGACTCGGGGTGTTGCCGGAAACCTGCGCTTCACCGGAACTGCACGTGGGCCCCGGCCGCCTCACAGCGGCCAGCGACCGTCCCGACCGCCCCGCCGCAACTCCTGCCCCACCCACTGGAGTCCGGACAGGAAGCCCTCGGCGCCGGCCTGGCACTGGTCGCGCCGCAGGTAGCCGCGGGCGCTGCGCGCCACCGGCGCGGGCTCGACCGCCGTCCGCCGGGTGCTGCGCACCGGCAGGTAGGCGGACCACACCCACTGCCGGCCCTCGGACTGGGCCACCGAACATCGCAGGGCCGCCCGCTCGATCAGCAACACCCGGACCGCCTCGGCGAGTTCCTCCTCGCTGCGGTAGGTGCGCACGCCCATGCCGAGCGGCCGCCCGTTGGCGGCGCGCAGCGCCCAGCCCAGGCAGCGTTCGGGTGCGGGGACGATCAGCAGACGGGGGCCGCGCCCCTCAGCGGCCATCGGGGCGTCTCAACGAGACGGTGTTCCGGGGAAGTTCACGGCCCGGCAGGTCACGAACCGGCCGCTCCCGAGCGGGCCGCTCACGAACGGACTGGTCGCGAACGGGCCGGTCCCGCGCGGGCAGCTCACGAACGGGCAGGTCCCGCGCGGGCTGTTTGGCCAGCAGCACGACGAAGCGCCGGAAGGCGTTCTGGCAGGTCGCGTACCGCTCGTACGCCCGGCTGGAGCGCACCTCGGGCAGGCTGCGCGACCCGGGGACGACCCAGATCCAGCCGATGCCGTCCCGGACGTGGGTGATCCGCGCGGTGAGTTCGGCGGCCCCGACGCGTAATCCGTCGAAGCCGCGCTCGGCCTCGCCGGGCGTCTCGAACATGGCGGCGGTGATGGCCACCACCCGGCCGTTCGGCGCCTTCAGCTGCCAGCGGTACCGCCCGTCCGGGGCGCGCTCCGTCCTGAACCCGCCTCGACTTGCCCCTGCTGCGGCGTTCCCGCGGCCAGACGCGTCCACTGCTCCCCCGTCCGGTTACCCCTCCGAGACCGGTGCAAAGCTATGTGTGCACACGGACCCACGGAAAGCCCAGAACGTTCACAACTTGCGCTGTTGGTCGGGAAGTTCTCCCTCGTTTAACTTTCACCGGCCAACCGCCGAGGAGGATCGGGCCGGGTTCAGAGCCGGGCCGTCCAGCGGACCCTGGTGCCCTTCCCGTACGGCCCGGCCTCGTGCCAGGCGGCGCCGCCGAGCGCCTCGGCCCGCCGGGTCAGGTTGAGCAGGCCGCTGCGGCGCCCGCCCGCCGGGATGCCGACGCCGTCGTCGGTCACCGTCAGCAGCACGCCCGGGCGCCCGCCCCGGTCCAGCGACTCCGGGTCGCCGCTCACCGGCCGGCCGGTGTCGTCCAGGTGGGCGGTCGCGTCGATCTCGACGCCGACCCG
This sequence comes from Kitasatospora sp. NPDC059803, assembly GCF_042732255.1. NCBI lineage: Bacteria > Bacillati > Actinomycetota > Actinomycetes > Kitasatosporales > Streptomycetaceae > Kitasatospora > Kitasatospora sp. NPDC059803. The sequence continues at coordinate 2,751 of NZ_JBHWIJ010000422.1, forward strand.
GGAGGCCCGCGCGTGCCGGGCCGTGTTGGAGAGCATCTCCCTGAGCGCGGCGAGCAGTTGGCGGCCGTTCTTCTCCTCGACCAGGCTCTCCACCGGCCCGACGAAGCTCACCGAGGGCTTGAAGCCGAGCGCGGCCGCGGCCTGGCTGGCCTCCCGCAGCACCCGGGTGCGCAGGGTGTCCGGCGCGTCGCCGTGGTTGTCGTGCTGGAGGGCGTAGATGGTGGTGCGGACCTCCTGGATGGTGGCGTCCAGCTCGTCCACCGCCTTGCCGATGCCGACCTTCACCTCGGGCACCACGGACCGCCGGGCCGCGCTCTCCAGCATCATCCCGGTGGCGAACAGCCGCTGGATCACCAGGTCGTGCAGGTCGCGGGCGATCCGGTCGCGGTCCTGGAAGACGGCCAGGCGCTGCTGGTCGCGCTGGCCCTCGGCGAGCCGCAGGGCCAGTGCGGCCTGCGAGGCGAAGGTCTCGGCGAGCTGCTTCTCGGTGTCGGTGAACGGCAGGGCGCCGCGCGGGCGCCAGACGCAGAGCCCGCCGAGCACCCGCCCGGCGGCGACCATCGGGACGGCCATGGACGGGCCGAAGGCGCGGGCGAGCCGGATCTCCACGGTCGGGTCGCTGGACATGTCGTCCAGGTAGACGCTCTCCCCGGCGAGCAGCCGGGCCGCGAAGCTCTTCCTGGGCAGCAGCTCGCCCCGGACGAACTCGGCGGCCTCGCCGGAGGCGTGGGCGACCCGCATCTGCCCGTCGCCGTCCTCCGCCGGTTCGGTCGGGAGCAGGATCATGCCGAGCGCGGCGTCCGCCAGCTCCCGGACCTGCTCGGCCGCGACGGTGAGCGCGGTCTCGGCCTGGTCGGTGGAGAGCAGCGCCGTGGTGACGGCGGAGGCGCCGGCGATCCAGCGTTCCCGGCGCCGCCCCTCCTCGTACAGCCGGGAGTTCTCGATGGCGACGCCGGCCGCCGCGGCGAGCGCGTGCACCACCTGTTCGTCCTCGGGGGTGAAGGCGCCGCCGCCCTTCTTCTCGGTGAGGTAGAGGTTGCCGAAGACCTCGTCGCGGACCCGGATCGGCTCGCCGAGGAAGGTCTTCATCTCCGGGTGGTGCGGCGGGAATCCGGAGGAGCGCGGGTCGGCACCGAGGTCGGCGAGCCGCAGCGGCTCGGGGCGGTCGATCAGCGCGCCGAGGATGCCGCGTCCGGCGGGCAGTTCGCCGATCTCGGCGGCGGTCTCGTCGTCGACGCCGACGTGGATGAAGTCGGCCAGGCCGGTGCCGCCGGGGGCGATCACGCCGAGGGCCGCGTACCGGGCGTCGACGAGTTCGGCGGCGCCGGTGGCGATCCGGTGCAGGGTGGCGTGCAGGTCGAGCCCGGCGCCGATCGAGACCACCGCCTCCAGCAGCCGCTGCATCCGGTCGGTGACCGCGGCGGCCGACTGCAGCCGCTCCGCGACCTCGGTGACCAGGGTGTCCAGCCCGAGCGAAGCGATCTCCGGCACCCGATGGGGTGTCGGCTCGGGCGCGGCGGCGGAGGGCTCTGGCGTGGGGTCCATGCAGAAAGCCTAGTTTGTACGCTTTTCATCCGAAGGACGGCGCGGCTCGGGAAACGCGCCCTGACCGGGCCTGGCAGGTGGCCCCGACCGGTCCTAACGGGTGGCCCCGACCGGCTCCACCAGCCCGTCCGCCTCCCGCTCCAGCAGCCCGTCCGCCTCCCGCTCCCGCCGCCACATGGCGTGCAGCCGCCCGTCCCGGTCCGCGATCAGCTCCGACCAGCGGCCGCGCTCGGCGACCCGGCCGCCGTCCAGCACCAGCACCTCGTCGACGGTGGTGTCGTCCAGACCGGCCAGCCGGTGGGTGATCAGCACGGTGGTGCGGCCCTCGGTGGCGGCCAGCAGGTCGATGGTGAGCGCGTCGGCGGTGGGCAGGTCGAGGTGTTCGGCGGGCTCGTCCAAGACGAGCACCGGGAAGTCGGCGAGCAGGGCCCGAGCCAGTGCGAGGCGCTGCCGCTGGCCGCCGGAGAGCCGGGCGCCGTGCTCGCCGACCATGGTGTCCAGGCCGTCGGGCAGGGTCAGCGTCCAGTCCAGCAGCCGGGCGGCGGCGAGCGCGGCGCGCAGGTCGTCCTCGGTGGCGCCCGGCCGGGCCAGCCGCAGGTTCTCCCGCAGCGAGCTGTCGAAGACGTGGGCGTCCTGGGCACACAGTCCGATCACCCGGCGGACGTCCTCGCCCGCGAGCGCGCGGCTGTCCACAGCCCGTGGGCGGCCGTCGGCGAAGGTGACGGCGCCCGCGCTCGGCTCCAGGAACCGCAGCAGCGCCTGGGCCAGCGTGGTCTTGCCGGAGCCGGACGGGCCGACCACGGCGATCCGGCGGCCGGCCGCGAGGTCGAGGTCGACGCCGGTGAGCGCGTCCACGGCCTGCCCGGGGTGCCGGACGGTCAGTCCGCGCACGGCGACCGGCAGCGGCTGTTCGGGCAGCGCGGCGGGCGCGGCCGGCTCCGGGACGGCGGCCTCGGCCTCCAGCACCTCGTCCAGCCGGGCCCGCGCGGCCCGGCTGCGCTGGCGCGCCTGGACGGCCAGCGGCATCCCGGTGACGGCCTCGAACGCGGCCAGCGGGGTGAGCACGACCACGGCCAGGCAGACCGGCGCCAGCGCGCCGCCGTGCACCCCCTGGACGCCGACGGCCGCCGCGGCGGTCACGGTCAGCCCGGTGAGCAGCGCGATCAGCCCGGTGCCGAGCGCGGTGGTGGGCCCCGCCCGGGGCGCCCGCCCGGGGGGGCCCGGGGCGGGGCCCGGGCCGGGCGGGCGCCGCGCCG
>NZ_JBHWIJ010000423.1:0-3848 GCF_042732255.1 Kitasatospora sp. NPDC059803
GGCCGGACCTCCGTGCTCGGAGGCCCGGCCCTTCAGGGTCTAGCGGGTGATCAGGCGTCGCCGCCGGCGGCGCCCGGGTCGGCCGCGGCCACGTCGAGCAGCTGGTAGCGGTCGATCGCGTCCTTCAGCGCGCTGCGGTCGACCTTGCCCTGCTTGGCGAGCTCGGTGAGCACCGCCAGGACGACCGACTGCGCGTCGATGTGGAAGAAGCGACGGGCCGCACCGCGGGTGTCGGCGAAGCCGAACCCGTCGGCGCCGAGCGACTGGTACTGACCGGGCACCCAGCGGGAGATCTGGTCCGGCACCGCGCGCATCCAGTCGGACACGGCGACGACCGGGCCCTCGGCACCCTGGAGCTTCTGGGTGACGTACGGCACGCGCTGCTGCTCCTCGGGGTGCAGCAGGTTGAACTCCTCGGCCTCCACCGCGTCGCGGCGCAGCTCGTTCCAGGAGGTCGCGGACCAGACGTCGGCCTTGACGTTCCACTCCTCGGCGAGGATGCGCTGGGCCTCCAGGGCCCACGGCACGGCCACGCCGGAGGCGAGGATCTGGGCCGGGATCTGGCCGGCGGTGCCCGGCGCGTACTTGTGCAGACCCTTGAGGATGCCCTCGACGTCCACGTTCTCGGGCTCGGCCGGCATCTTGATCGGCTCGTTGTAGACGGTCATGTAGTAGAACACGTCCTCGCCGTGCGGGTGCTCGGCACTGGTGCCGTACATCCGCCGCAGACCGTCCTGGACGATGTGCGCGATCTCGAAGCCGTACGCCGGGTCGTACGCGACGACGCCGGGGTTGGTCGAGGCCAGCAGCTGCGAGTGGCCGTCGGCGTGCTGGAGGCCCTCGCCGGTCAGCGTGGTGCGGCCGGCGGTGGCGCCGATCACGAAGCCGCGGGCCAGCTGGTCGGCCATCTGCCAGAACTGGTCGCCGGTGCGCTGGAACCCGAACATCGAGTAGAAGACGTACACCGGGATCAGCGGCTCGCCGTGGGTGGCGTAGGAGGAGCCGGCGGCGATCAGCGAGGCGGTGCAGCCGGCCTCGGAGATGCCGTCGTGCAGCATCTGGCCGGTCGGCGACTCCTTGTAGGCCAGCAGCAGGTCGCGGTCGACCGACTCGTAGGTCTGGCCGAGCGGGTTGTAGATCTTCGCCGACGGGAAGAGCGAGTCCATGCCGAAGGTGCGGTACTCGTCGGGCGCGATCGGCACGAAGCGGTTGCCGATGCCCTTGTCCCGCATGAGGTCCTTGAGCACCCGGACGAACGCCATGGTGGTGGCGATGGTCTGGTTGCCGGAGCCCTTCTTGACCGCCTTGTACGCGTCGTCGCCGGGCAGTTCCAGCTGACGCGGGCGCACCTTGCGGGTCGGCACGTAGCCGCCCAGCTCGCTGCGGCGGTCGTGCATGTACTGGATCTCTTCCGAGTCGCGGCCCGGGTGGTAGTAGGGCGGGTAGCCCTCGTCGAGCTGCTTGTCGGTGATCGGCAGGTGCAGCCGGTCGCGGAAGCGCTTCAGGTCCTCGACCGTCAGCTTCTTCATCTGGTGGGTGGCGTTGCGGCCCTCGAAGTTGGGGCCGAGCGTCCAGCCCTTGACCGTCTGGGCGAGGATGACCGTCGGCTGGCCCTGGTGCTCGCGGGCCGCCTTGAACGCCGCGTAGATCTTCTTGTGGTCGTGGCCGCCGCGACCCAGGTGCTGGACCTGCTGGTCGGTCATGCTCTCGACCATCTTGCGCAGGCGCAGGTCGCTGCCGAAGAAGTGCTCGCGGATGTACTGGCCGGTCTCGGTGGCGTAGGTCTGGAACTGGCCGTCCACCGTGGTGTTCAGCTTGTTGACCAGGACGCCGTCGCGGTCCTGCGCGAGCAGCGGGTCCCAGCTGCGGTCCCAGACCAGCTTGATCACGTTCCAGCCGGCGCCCCGGAACTGGGACTCCAGCTCCTGGATGATCTTGCCGTTGCCGCGGACCGGGCCGTCCAGGCGCTGCAGGTTGCAGTTGACCACGAAGGTCAGGTTGTCGAGGCCCTCGCGCGAGGCCAGCGACAGCTGGCCCAGCGACTCCGGCTCGTCCATCTCGCCGTCGCCGAGGAAGGCGTAGACCTGCGAGTCGGAGGTGTCCTTGATCCCGCGGTGCTCCAGGTAGCGGTTCATCCGGGCCTGGTAGATCGCGCCGAGCGGGCCGAGGCCCATGGACACGGTCGGGAACTCCCAGAAGTCCGGCATCAGCCGCGGGTGCGGGTAGCTGGACAGGCCGTACGGGGCCTTCGACTTCTCCTGGCGGAACGCGTCGAGCTGCCGCTCGGACAGTCGGTCCAGCAGGAACGCGCGGGCGTAGATGCCGGGGGAGGCGTGGCCCTGGAAGAAGATCTGGTCGCCGGACTCGCCCTCGGCGTCCTTGCCGCGGAAGAAGTAGTTGAAGCCGACGTCGTACAGCGACGCGGAGGAGGCGAAGGTGGCGATGTGCCCGCCCACGCCGATGCCCGGGCGCTGCGCCCGGGAGACCATCACGGCCGCGTTCCAGCGGGTCGCGTTGAGGATCTTGCGCTCGATCTCCTCGTTGCCGGGGAAGAACGGCTCGTCCTTGGTCGCGATGGTGTTGACGTAGTCCGTGCTGCGCATCTCGGGCACGGCGACACGCTTCTCGCGGGCGCGCTCGATCAGGCGGAGCATCAGGTAGCGGGCGCGCTCGCGCCCCCGCTCGTCGATGGCCGCGTCAAGCGACTCCAGCCATTCCGCGGTCTCCTCGGGATCGAAGTCCGGGACCTGACTCGGAAGGCCGCCAATGATGATCGGGTTGCGATCGGATCCGGAAGCCACGCTGTTCCTTCACTGTCGGTCGAAACTGAGGTGTGTCGCGCCGCCTCCATCGTGCTACCGCGCTCGGAGATCCGTCATCTCTACCGATCGGTAACCGTTCCGCCTGGTGGGCGGGACGGTCTGGCGGTGCGCGGTCCGGGCGACTTCGCCCGCCCCGCACACCCCCGGGTGCTACGTACAGAGGTGGTCCGACCTGGTGTCCCGTCCGCCCGATGGCGGGCGGCCGGGGTGAGGGCCAACAGGAGACTCTACGCCCGCGCACGCGCGGACCCGAATGCCGTTCGTATCTCGGGCATCCGTACGCCCTGTGGGCCGGGACCACCCGAAGCATCCTTGTCTCATGCAGAGAAGGGCAAATCGGTGTGATTTCCGACACATCGAACGGCGTGTCCCCGCTGTGGCACGTCAACCTTTGGGGGGGATCGGGGGTCGGGTACTTGCGCGAACCGCCGCGCCCGTGTGGACTACGGCCACAGCCTCGGCATGGATGCCGGGCCGAATACTGGAGGTTATTCCCGTGAGCGCGACCGCGGACCCCGCGGACAAGTCCAACCCGGCGACCCGTCTCGGCTTCGAAGAAGGCCAGATCATCCAGGAGCTGGGGTACGACGACGACACTGACCAGGATCTCCGCGAAGGCATCGAGGAGCTCACCGGGACGGATCTCGTCGACGAGGACTACGACGACGTCGCCGACGCCGTTCTGCTGTGGCACCGCGACGACGACGGGGACCTCACCGACTCCCTCGTCGATGCCTTGGAGTACCTGGCCGAGGGCGGTCTGATCTGGCTGCTGACGCCCAAGACCGGGCGTGACGGCCACGTCGAGGCGTCCGACATCGCGGACGCGGCCCGCACCGCCGGTCTCTCCCAGACCAGCTCGATCGCGGTCGCCAAGGACTGGGCGGCCACCCGGCTCGCCACCAAGTCCACGGCCAAGCCGGGCGGCAAGCGCTGAGCGGGCTCTGAGGCCCCGCACCGGGCCCCCCCAGAGGATAGCGCACTCCCGGCGCGAGCGGGGTACCGGGTGCGGGACCCGGGGGGGCG
>NZ_JBHWIJ010000423.1:3858-5525 GCF_042732255.1 Kitasatospora sp. NPDC059803
GCCCACCCCGCGACACAACAAAATACACACACCCTCCGGGGCCCCCCCTCTGCGCGTGTCCTTCTCCACCCCCCCCGCCCACTTGTCTGCCCCCCCCCCCGGGTTTCCCCGATCGTTTTCCGGGGTCCGGAACCGGGGGCGGCGCCCGCCCGTGTCATCACGGAGCGTGTTCACCCGGGGTGGCGTCGGCCTCGGAGCCGGCCCGGAAACGCGTTCGCCCAGGGCGAAAGCGGTGAAGCGTGCGGGTGCCGCCCTCATCCATTCGGCGGAACGTGCCCGAACGGATGCGAGGATGGCGCTGGCCGCGCCGCCCGCGCGGCACGGGCGCGTCAGAAAGGTCACGTTCATGGCCATCGAGGTCGGCACCGAGGCTCCGGACTTCGAGCTCAACAACCAGCACGGCGAAGCGGTCCGCCTCTCCGACTTCCGGGGCGAGCGGAACGTCGTCCTGGTCTTCTACCCGTTCTCCTTCACCGGCGTCTGCACCGGCGAGCTCGGCGCCATCCAGCGGGAGCTGGCGCAGCTGCAGAACGACCGGGTCCAGGTGCTCGGCGTCTCCTGCGACTCGCAGTTCACCCAGCGCGTCTTCGCCGACCGCGAGGGCCTGGAGTTCCCGCTGCTGGCCGACTTCTGGCCGCACGGCGAGGTCGCCCGCGCCTACGGCGTCCTCGACGAGCGGAAGGGCTGCCCCGTGCGCGGCACCTTCGTGATCGACACGGCGGGCACGGTGCGCTGGAGCGTCGTCAACGACCTCCCGGACGCCCGGGACGAGCAGGAGTACCTGAAGGCCCTCGACGCCCTCTGAGGCCCCGCGTGGAGGCCCGTGGCGGTGGCCGCGGGCCCCGTCCCGCGAACTTCGAACAGCCGCGCCGGGCCCGTTCGCACGTCCGGACGGGAACCGCGCACTACGCTCGGTCCGTTGGTCGGGTGGGGCACGTGAGCCGCTCGCCGGCCGGCGCCTCGAACCGCACCACGGGGGCACCAGGGCGTGCCTCCCGATTCTTGGAGGACAAGTGGGTGTCAGCCTGAGCAAGGGCGGCAATGTCTCGCTCACCAAGGAGGCCCCGGGGCTTTCGGCCGTGGTCGTCGGCCTGGGCTGGGACGTCCGGACCACCACCGGGACGGACTTCGACCTGGACGCCAGCGCGCTGCTCTGCAACGAGCAGGGCAAGGTCGCCTCGGACGGGAACTTCGTCTTCTTCAACAACCTGAAGAGCGCGGACGGCTCCGTCGAGCACACCGGTGACAACCGCACCGGCGAGGGCGAGGGCGACGACGAGGCGATCAAGGTCAACCTGGCCGGCGTCCCGGCGGACGTGCAGAAGATCGTCTTCCCGGTCTCGATCTACGACGCCGAGAGCCGCGGGCAGAACTTCGGCCAGGTGCGCAACGCGTTCATCCGCGTGGTGAACCAGGCCGACAACGCGGAGCTGGCCCGCTACGACCTCTCCGAGGACGCCTCCACCGAGACCGCGATGGTCTTCGGCGAGCTGTACCGCAACGGCGCCGAGTGGAAGTTCCGGGCCATCGGCCAGGGCTACGCCTCCGGCCTGCGCGGCATCGCCCAGGACTTCGGCGTCAACGTCTGACCGGACGACACCAGGCGACACCGGACGGCGCCGGACGACACCGGGCGACACGACACGAGGCGGCGCCGGACGGCGGCC
>NZ_JBHWIJ010000424.1:0-3460 GCF_042732255.1 Kitasatospora sp. NPDC059803
CGCCGATGCTCCGCATGGACTCCCTCCTCCGCCTTGCGATGCACGCACTCCGACGCCGCGCGCTGATCCGACGTGATCCGAAAGGGAGGCCCTAGGCTGTGGGCGTCCCGGGCGGCCGGTGGGTCGTGGGAGTCGGGAGGGGCCCGGCGGCCGGGGGGCGAGGAGGTCCGCGATGGGCAGCGGTGAGACCGCCAAGGTGCGCTGCGTGGCGGCCGTTCCGTGCTGGGTGAGCCTGACGGCCCGGGACCTGGAGGGGGCGAAGGCGTTCTACGGGCCGCTGCTCGGCTGGGAGTTCGAGCCGGCGCCGGACCGCTTCGGCCCGTACCTGCACGCGGTGACCGGCGGGGAGGCGGTGGCCGGGCTGGGGGTCGCGGGCAGCGACTGGGCGATGCCGGTGGCGTGGACCAGCTACTTCGGTACGGAGAGCGCGGACGAGGCCGCCGACGCGGTGCGCGAGCGCGGCGCGACCCTGGCGGTGGGCCCGCTGGCCTTCGACGCCGGGCGGGTGGCCTTCGCGGCGGACCCGGCCGGGGCGGTGTTCGGCATCTGGGAGGGCCCGCTGGGCCGGGCCCGGCGGCTGGACCTGCCGGGCGCGCCGGTCTGGATCGAGCTGCGCACGCCGGACCCGTTCGCGGCGGCGCTGTTCTACGGGCAGGTGTTCCGCTGGGACGGCCGTGACCCGGAGCGGTTCGACGTCCGCTGGGAGCACGACCGGGTGGTGCTGCGGGCGGAGGGCCACAGCGTCGCCGCGCTGGCGAGGGAGCAGGCGGGCGGTGCGGCGGGGCTGTCGCCGCACTGGGAGGTGTCCTTCGCCGTCCCGGACGCCGACCGGGCGCTGGCCCGGGCCGTGGAGCTGGGCGGTTCGGCGGTGGGGGCCGCCTTCGACTCCCCGTACGGGCGGGTGGCCCGGTTGCAGGACCGGGAGGGCGGCCGCTTCGCGGTGATCAGCCCGAAGAACTGAGGCTCACGGCCCCGCTGCGCCCGCTTCGGCGGGCCCCGCGCCCTCAAGGCCCTCGGGGCCCTCGGCGGTTTCCGCGCGTTCGGCCCGCAGCCGGTCGCCGAGGGCGGCTCGGGCGGTGGCGGGCAGGGCCTTGCGGGCGGCCGGGAAGAGCTGCTTCTCCTCGACGGCGAGGTGGCGCCGCAGGGTGTCGGCGAGGCCGCGCAGCAGGGTGTCGAAGGCCGGGTCGGCCGGGCCGAGGCCCTGGAGGTCGGAGAGGTACTGCCCGATCGCCAGGTGCTCGTGGATGCTGCCGAACACCAGCGCCCCGCCGTCCGGCACGTCGTGCTGCACGAGCGGGAAGAGGTGTTCCTCCTCGGCCGCGCAGTGGGTGAACAGCAGGTCGGTCAGCCGGGCCAGCAGGTTGGTGCGCTCGGCGGCGCCGGCGGGTGTCCGCTCGATCCGGTCGAGCAGCTCGGTGACCGCCCGGTGGTCGGCGGTGAACTCGCCGAGGATGTCCGGCCTGCGGCTCATGGCGTGCCCGCCTCTCGCACGGATCGCGGCCCCCGCTCCTTCCAGTATCCGGCGTCGGGCACCACGCCGGTCGCCGCAGGTCAGGGCCGGTCGCGCCACGCCGGCCGCCGCAGGTCAGGCCGGTCGTGCCGCACCCCAGCCGTGTCAGGGCCGGTCGCGCCGCCCGGTGAGGGCGAGCAGGCGGGTCTGCGGGCCGGCGTCGTCGGGGACGGGCAGGGGCGGGTCGAACAGGCCGCTCCCGGAGAGGTCCCCGTAGCCGGCGAACTCGCCGAGGGCGAAGTCGACGAGTTCCGCCGGGAGCCGGGTGCGCCGTCCGATGGCTTCGGCGAGGTCCCAGCTGTGGATGACGAGGTCGGTGGTGAGCTGGTCCAGGTAGTACTGCCCGGAGACGTCCCCGAAGGAGAGGTGGACGGTGAGTTCGGTGGCGCCGGGGACGGCGAAGGCGTCCCGGGCGGCGTCGGCGGCTTCCGTCCAGGCGGTGACCGGGTCGTCGCCGAGGACGTCGCCGTCGAAGCGGCTGCCGACTTCGGAGATGGTGGCGCCCATCAGCAGTTCGGGGATCCACAGCTGTTCGCCGGTGAGGTGGTTGACGAGCTCGCGGACGGACCAGTCGGCGCACGGGGTGGGGGCGTCCCACTGGCGGGGGGTGGTCAGCCGGACGCGTTCGCCGAAGGCGGCGAGGGCTTCGGGGTAGGGCGCGCCGGGTGCCGCGGTCCGCCGGTGCTGCCTGCGTTGAGCCATGTCTCCACCCTGCCCCGGGCGGGGTCGGGCCCGCGAGTTGTCCACGACCCGTCAGTTGTTCAAATTCGAACTCCAAGGTACGGTCGAGGAGTGGCCGGTTCAAATTTGAACAACAGCCGCGGGATGACCCGCCCGGCCGCGCCACCACACCCCTACGACCGATCCCGATCGATGGAGACGCGCATGCCGAGCAGCAGCCCGAGCACGACCGCCCCCACCACCACCGTCCTCCCGGGCCGGGCGACCCCCGACTCCGCGACGACCTCCCCGCACGCCTACGACGCCGGACTCCTGCTCCTGCGCCTGGCCCTCGGCCTGACGATGGCCGCGCACGGCAGCCAGAAGCTGTTCGGCTGGTTCGGCGGCGGCGGGATCGACGGCACCGGTCAGTTCTTCACCATGAGCGGCTATCCGGCGGGCAACGCCATGGCCGTGGTCGCCGGCCTCACCGAGACGCTCGGCGGACTGGCCCTCGCCGTCGGCCTGCTGACCCCGCTGGCGGGTGCCGCGATCGTCGGCACGATGGTCAACGCGATCGCCGTCACCTGGGGCGGCGGCTTCTTCGCCCCGAAGGGCAGCGAGTACGAGCTGCTGCTCACGGCGGGTGCCGCCGCGCTCGCCCTGACCGGTCCGGGCCGCTACGCCGTGGACCGCTTCCTCCCGGTGCTGCGCGCGCACCGACTGGCGTACGGCGCGGCGGCGGTCCTGGTCGGCCTGGTGACGGCGGGCGTGATCCTGCTGCTGCGGAAGTAGCCGAGCGGGGCGTCAACCCCCAAGCGCAGGGGCCGTGCTGGCGATTCGCCGGCACGGCCCCTGCGTCGTTCCTCCGCGAATCGCTCACAGGAGCGGGGCTATTCAACGTCATGTGATGTGTGCCATGGTACATGTCACACTCCCCACCGTGTGTACGACGGAACCGCCCACGAGGCGCCGTCGCCAACGGTCCTCACCACCCCACCGGCCGCACCCCCAATGCGGCCGACGACGGCCCGGAGGCCCCCACGTGAGTTCCGCGCGTCTGCTGCGACTCCCGCAGCTGGCAAGGCTGTTAGTACTCGCCCTGACCATGTTCCTGACGATCGGCCTGTTCGCCCCACAGAGCAAGGCCGCCCCCGCCGCCGTCCCCGGCGGCGCGTCCGCCCCCCCCCCCCCCCCCCCCCCCGGCCCCCCCCCCCCCCGCGGCGCCCCCCCCCCCCCCCCCCCCCCACCGCCAGTAGCCCAGTCCCCCCCACGGGCCCCCCGCCCCCC
>NZ_JBHWIJ010000424.1:3470-5476 GCF_042732255.1 Kitasatospora sp. NPDC059803
CGACACCTGGTCTCGCCCGTGGGCCCTGTCCCCCCCTCGGCGCCCGCCCGCCCCCGCCGCCCGCCCCGCCGCCGCGTCCGCCCCCACCACCCCCGCCGGACCGGCGCCGCAGCCCGCCGTCGGCGCCCCCGAACGCGGCCACACCGACCGGCAGTTCGCCTCTGCCGACCAGCGGGCCCCGCTCCCGCTCGACACCCGGCCGACCGAGGCCCGGCCGACCGCCAAGGCCTTCTCCCTCGGCGCGGCGGCCGCACAGCCCTGCAACGTCGGCGACTTCACCGGCCGGACGGGCGGCGACCTGGTCCAGCACATCAAGGCCGCCGACATCCAGTGCATCAACGGGCTCTTCCAGCTCACCGGCGCGGACGCGAGGGGCGCGTTCCGTGAGGAGCAGATGACCACCGTGGCGTACGCGCTGCGCGACGCGTCCGGCAGTTACCCGGGCGACAACTCGACCTCCGTCGAGCAACTGGTGCTGTACCTGCGCGCCGGGTACTTCGCGCAGTGGTACCACAAGGACGACGTCGGCACCTACGGCACCGCCCTCCAGACGGCGATCCGTTCCGGGCTGGACGCCTTCTTCGGCGGCGCGCACGTGCGGGACGTCGCCGCGGGCAACGCACCCATCCTGGGCGAGGCCGTCACCCTGATCGACAGCGCGCAGGAGAACATCCGCTACCTCCCGGTGGTCAAGCAGCTGCTGAACGACTACAGCAGCGCCACCTGGAACCCGGCCGGCATGGCCTGGGCGGTGAACCCGGTCTTCACGGTGCTGTTCCGCGGCCACCAGGTGACCGGCTTCGACGCGGCGGTCGAGGCCGACCCGAGCGTGCTGGACGCGCTGTCCGGCTTCGCGACCCGCAACAACGACCAGCTCGGTGGCGATTTCGGCGTGCTGGTCTACAACGCGGCCAAGGAGCTGACCCGCTTCCTGAAGGACACGGCGCTCCAGCCCAAGGTCCGTCCGCTCGCCAAGTCGCTGGTCGCGCAGTCCGCGCCGAACGGTCGCACCGTCTACCAGTGGGCCGCGGTCGCGGACGGGGTCGGCTACTACGACGCCGCCAACTGCGCCTACTACGGCACCTGCAACGCCTCCGACCAGCTCAAGGCGGGCGTGCTGACGGTCAACTACACCTGCAGCCCGAGCATCAAGCTGATCGCCCAGGCGCTGGACAACACCCAGCTGGGCACCGCCTGCACCAGCCTCACCGGCCAGGACGCGTACTTCCACTCGGTGGTGCGCGACAACGGCCCGGTCAAGGACGACAGCAACACCACGATCGAGGTGGTGGTCTTCCACTCCTCCCTGGACTACCAGGTGCTGGCCGCGGCCATCTACGGCATCGACACCAACAACGGCGGCATGTACCTGGAGGGCGACCCGGCCAAGGCCGGCAACCAGCCGCGCTTCCTCTGCTACGAGGCCGAGTGGGCCCGCCCGTCGTTCGAGATCTGGAACCTCAACCACGAGTACACCCACTACCTCGACGGCCGGTTCGACATGTACGGCGACTTCAACGCCGGCATGACCACCCCGACCGTCTGGTGGGTCGAGGGCTTCGCCGAGTACATCTCGTACTCGTACCGCAAGGTGACCAACGACGCCGCCATCGCGGCGGCCGCCCGGCACACCTACAAGCTGAGCGACCTCTTCGACACCGCCTACGGTGACCAGGACCGGGTCTACCGCTGGGGCTACCTCGCCGTCCGCTACATGCTGGAGCAGCACCGCGGCGACCTGGACTCCGTCCTCGCCAAGTACCGGGCGGGCGACTGGGCCGGCGCCCGCACCCTGCTCAAGACCACCATCGGCACCCGCTACGACGCCGGCTTCGACAGCTGGCTGACGGCGTGCGCCAACGGTGCCTGCGCCTCCGGCGGAGGCACGCCCACCCAGCCGCAGCTGCCGGAGTGCGCCGGCACCGACATCCGCAAGCTGGACGCCAACTGCGCCCGCAGCAACATCGCGGCGACCACCGGCAACTACGCGCACATCTACCTCCAGG
>NZ_JBHWIJ010000425.1:0-5453 GCF_042732255.1 Kitasatospora sp. NPDC059803
CGCCCAGCCCCCGGCCAAGCCCGCGCAGCCGGCCCCGCCGCCGGCGCCGAGCTTCGCCGCGGTGGCGGGCCCGGGGTGCAGCGGCGGGGGCGCGCAGGCGCGCGGCTGGTACGACAAGGGCCAGGAGGGCTGGCGGAACAACTCCGGCGGCTACTCGGGGGACGGCTGCAACGGCGGCTACTACTCGATGCCGATGTCGGGTGACGCCAACAAGGACCACGACAACTCGGTGGTCTGGACGTTCTCCACGGGGTCGGTCACCACCGGCACCTGCAAGCTGGCGGTGTACGTGCCGAACAGCGGGGACATCAAGGCGGTCGGCGGAACGTCGTCCCTCTACACGGTGCAGAGCGGTTCGGGGTCGGGCTCGTTCAACGTCAACCAGGTCGGCAACCGGGGCCAGTGGGTCACGGTCGGCCCCTTCCAGCTCAACGGCGGCAAGCTCGCCGTGACGCTGCACGACCGCGGCCAGGACTGGCAGGGCAGCGACAAGCAGACCTTCGCCCACCACGCCGCGTCCGCGATCCGGGCCAACTGCACCGGGTGACCCCGCTGCACCGACGTACGGCAGCACCGGCACGACAGCCAAGAACGACGGAGGAGAACGCACCATGACCCGCCATGTGCTGACGGTCAGTGCGGAGCAGCGCGACGGCGGTGGCTACCGCACGATCGGCGCCGCGCTGGAGGCGGCCCGCAGCGGCACGGTGATCAGCGTCCGCCCGGGCCGCTACGAGGAGAACCTGGTGATCACCAAGATGGTGACCATCACCGCCGAGGAGGCCCGGGGCAGCGTCCGGATCTCGCCGCGGCGGGGCGCGGTGGTGCAGGTGGTGGCCGAGGCCGTCCAGCTGACCGGGCTGGTGCTCCAGGGCCAGGACGAGGAGCTGCCCACCGTCGACGTCCCGCGCGGCCAGGCCGCCCTGGAGGACTGCGAGGTGGCGGGCAACTCCTGGACGGCCGTGCTCACCCGTCAGCAGGGCGCCCTGGCGATGCGCGGCTGCCGGGTCGTCAACCCGGCCGGGGCCGGCATCGTGGAGACCTCCACCGGCTCCAGCGTGATCGAGGACTGCGTGGTCGAGCACCTCGGCAGCTCCGCCGTGGTGATCGGCGAGCGGGCCAACCCCGTGATCCGGGGCTGCGTGCTGCGCGACGCCCGGGGCAACGGGGTGTGCGCCAACGGCGAGGGCCGCGGCTCGATCGAGGACTGCGAGATCTCCGCCACCGACAAACCCGGCATCGCGCTGGAGGAGAACAGCACGACCAGGGTGCTGCGCACCACCGTCCGGGACGCCTCGATCGGCATCTACCTGAGTTCGACCGCCCAGGTCCTGCTGGAGGACTGCACGGTCAGCGCCACCCGGGGCCACGGCCTGGTCCTGACCGGCGGCACCGACCCGGTGGTGCGGCGCTGCCGCACGATGCGCACCAAGGGCCACGGCATCCACGTCACCGGCCGCTCCCGGGGCACCTTCGAGGAGTGCGAGGTGGCCGGCGCGGAGGCGGCCGGGATCGTGGTGGACGAGTCCTCCAGCCCGTCGCTGACCCGGACGGCGGTCGGCGACAGCGGCGAGGCGGGGGTGGAACTGGTCGGCGAGAGCGCCGCCGAGTTCGACCGGCTGGAGGTGCGCGGCGCGGGAGGCGCCGGGGTGAGCGTGCGGGACGGTGCCAACCCGCTGCTGCGCCGACTGGACATCGCCGACGTGCGCGGCCACGGCGTCGAGGTGCTGCGGGAGGGCCGCGGGCGGCTGGAGTCCTGCGTGCTGGGTGCGACCGGCCGGGCCGCGCTGCTGGTGGCCGACGGCGGCAACACCCAGGTCGGTGGCACCACGGTCCGCGGTACCGCCGCGACCGGCGCGCCGGGGACGGCCAAGACGGCAGGGACCCCGGGGATCGAGGTCGGTCCGGGCGGCGTCGCCTCGCTCCGCGACTGCGACGTGGCCGAGTGCACCGGCGACGGGATCGTGGTCGAGGACGGCGGCGAGCTGACCATGGCCCGTTCCCGGGTGCACGGCAACCGCCGGCACGGCGTGCTGCTGGCCGCCGGCAGCCGGGCCGCCCTGACCGGCTGCGAGCTGGTGGGCAACACCCGGGACGGGCTGCGCGCCGAGTCCGAGGAACCGATCCGGATCACCGGCTGCACCGTCACCGGCAACCGCGGCTCGGGCCTGTGCCAGACCAGGCCCAGCGAGCGGCTCTCGGTGGAGAACCTGACCAGCCGGGACAACGGGCGGGCCGACAGCCACGGCACCGCGACCGCCGGCGCCGACGACCACCCGGCCGCTGCCCGCCCGGCCGGCGCGCCCGAGGCCGACGGCGCCGAGGCCGAGGCCGAGCGCCCGGCCGACGACCTGCCGCCGCCCGAGCCCGAGGGTCCGCAGGCGGCCCTCCAGGCGCTGGTCGGCCTGGAGGGGGTCAAGGAGCAGGTCGCCACCCTGGTCAACCTCAACAAGCTGGCCCGGCGCCGCGAACGGGCCGGGATGCCGGCCCTGCCGATGGGCCGGCACCTGATCTTCGCGGGCCCGCCCGGCACCGGCAAGACCACCGTCGCCCGCCTCTACGGGGCGATCCTCGCCGAACTCGGCGTGCTGCGCAGCGGCCACCTCACCGAGGTCGCCCGGGCCGACCTGGTGGCGTCCATCGTCGGCGGCACGGCGATCAAGACCACCGAGGTGTTCCAGTCGGCGCTCGGCGGCGTGCTGTTCATCGACGAGGCGTACACGCTGTCCGCCGGATCCGGCGGCACCGGGCCGGACTTCGGCCGCGAGGCCATCGACACCCTGGTCAAGCTGATGGAGGACCACCGCGACGACGTGGTGGTGATCGTCGCCGGGTACTCGGACGAGATGCGTTCCTTCCTCGGCTCCAACCCCGGCCTCGCCTCCCGGTTCAGCCGCACCGTGGACTTCCGCAACTACTCGGCGGAGGAACTGGTCACCATCGTCGAGCGGGCCGCGGTCGGGCACGGCTACGAACTCGCCGACGCCACCCGGGAGGTGCTCGGCACGCACTTCACGCGGATGCCCAAGGGCGCCGACTTCGGCAACGGCCGCGCCGCCCGCAAGGTGTTCGAGGAGATGGTGGACCGTCAGGCCTCCCGGCTGGCCGAGCTGGCCGACATCACCGACGCCGACCTCGCCCGACTGCTGCCCGAGGACCTCGGCGAGGAGCACTCCGACGCGGCCCGCGCGGCCGCGGCCGGCGGACCGGGCGCCGAAGGCGGCAGCGACCTGCTCGACCAACTGCGCGCCATGGTCGGCCTCACCGCCGCCAAGGAGCAGGTCGAGAACCTGGTCAACCTGATCACCCAGGCCCGCCGCCGGGAGGAGGCCGGCCTGCCCACCGCCCGGATCAGCCACCACCTGGTCTTCGCCGGCCCGCCCGGCACCGGCAAGACCACCATCGCCCGGCTCTACGGGGCGCTGCTCGCCGAACTCGGCGTGCTGCCGCGCGGCCAGCTGGTCGAGACCGCCCGGGCCGACCTGGTCGGCCGCTACATCGGGCACACCGCCCAGCTCACCCGGGACGCCTTCGAACGCGCCCGGGGCGGCGTGCTGTTCATCGACGAGGCCTACACCCTCACCCCGCGCGGCGGCGCCGCGAGCGGCGACTTCGGCCAGGAGGCGGTGGACACCCTGATGAAGCTCATGGAGGACCACCGCGACGAGGTCGTGGTGATCGTGGCCGGCTACCAGGAGGAGATGCAGGGCTTCCTGAGCTCCAACCCCGGTCTGGCCTCCCGGTTCCCCCAGCAGATCGCCTTCGACCACTACAGCGCGGACGAACTCGTCACCATCGTGCGCCGCCAGGCGGAGGAGGCCGGCTACGTCTGCGCACCGGAGACCCTGGCCCTCCTCGGCGAGCTGTGCGCGGCCGTCCCCCGGGACCGCAACTTCGGCAACGGCCGCTTCGCCCGGCAGACGCTGGAGGCGATGGTCACCCGCCAGGCGGGGCGGCTCGCCCGGCTCGACGTCGGCGACCTGTCCGAACTCAGCCTGCTGCTGCCCCAGGACATCCCCGGGCTGCCGCAGGGGAGCGCGGTGTGACCGGCGCACCGGGCCGCCCGGCCCGGGCCGCCGCGGCCGCGCTCTGCTGCGGCGCCCTGCTGGTCCCGGCCGCCCCCGCCTGGGCCGCCCCGAGGCCCGCCGCGACCTCCGCCCCGACGCCGGCCGCCACCTCGGGCGCGGCCGATCCGGCCGCGCTGCCCGTCATCGGCCAGAACCGGGGTGCCGGACGGCCGGACGGCTGCGTCAAGCCCTCCGACAAGGGCACCGACCGGACCCCGTGGGCGCAGACCTACCTGCGGCCCGAGGCCGCCTGGCAGCTCAGCCGCGGTGCCGGCGTGACCGTCGCCGTGGTCGGCTCCGGGGTCGACCCGGCGTCCGGGGTCCTGGAGGGCCGCCTCACGCCGGGGCCGCGTGAGTACGGCCCCGGCGACTCCACCCGCGACTGCGTCGGCCACGGCACCTTCCTCGCCGGGCTGATCGCCGCCCGGCGCCAGGACGGGATCGGCTTCGCCGGTCTCGCCCCCGAGGCGCGGATCCTCGGCGTGGCCGTCACCGACGACGTGGGGAACACCACCCCGGCCCTGCTGGCCAAGGGCATCCGGGACGCGGCCGACGGCGGTGCCCGGATCATCGCCGTCGGTCTGGCGCTGTCGACGGGCGAGGCCGAACTCGGCGACGCCGTCCGCTACGCCGGCGGCAAGGGCGCCCTGGTGATCGCTCCGGCCGCCCCCGACGGCGGCGGCAGTTCCCAGTCCTCCCCGAACTCGCCCCCCGTCGCGGCCTTCCCGGCCGCCCTCCCGGACGTCCTGGCGGTCTCCGACCTGGCGCCCAACGGCGCCCCGCCCAGCGGTGCGGCGGACGCGGTCCGGGTCGACCTGGTCGCCCCGGGCGACGCCGTGCTGAGCGTCGGCCCCGGCGGCAAGGGCTACTTCACCGCCGCCGGGCCCAGCTTCGCCACCGCCCTGGCGGCCGGCACCGCCGCACTCGCCCTCGCCTACCGGCCCGACCTCACCCCGGCCCGGCTCGCCGACCGGCTCCGGGCCACCGCCTACCACCCCGGCACCGCCCTGCCCGACCCGCACCTCGGGTACGGGACCGTCGACCCCCTGGCCGCCCTCAGCGCCCCCCTCCAGGACGGGCCCCCGGCCACCCCCGGGCCCGCCCTGGCGGTGTCCCTGGTCCAGTCCCCGCCCCCCGACCCCGCCGCCCGGCAGGCCACCCTGATCGCCGGCGGGATCATCGCCGGTGTCACCCTGGTCGTCGGCACCGCCGTGGTCTGTGCGACGGGCCGCCGCCGGGCCTGGCGCCCTGGCCGCTGGTCGGTCTGACGGGCCGCCGGGAGCCCTCCGCGCCCTGGGCCGGCGGTGCGGTGCGGGGCCGCCCGTGCCACCGACACGGGCGGGGCGTTCAGGCCCTGTCCGGCCGGTGGCGGACGCTGCCCGCCAC
>NZ_JBHWIJ010000426.1:0-5432 GCF_042732255.1 Kitasatospora sp. NPDC059803
GCCCGAAGGGCGGTCCCAGCCACCCCGCCCGCGCCCCCCCCGCCGCGCGGCGAGGACTCCGCCCGGCGCGAGAGCGGGGCGGCCACCGCCGGGTACACCCTCCCCGCGGGGTCCCCCACCCGCGGGCACGGGTCCGCGCCCGGGCCCCGCCCCCGCGACGACTGGGACTGAGCCCCGCCGCCCGCACCAGCCGTCCCACCGCCCGCACCGGACCCGACGGCCCGTCACGCCGATCGCACCGAACGCACCGGGTCACACCGGGTCAGGCCAGCGGCCCGGTGACCCGCTCCACCGCCCGCACCAGTTCCCCGGAGGCGACCAGCGCGGCCGCGGCCTCCAGGTCCGGCGAGAGGAAGCGGTCGCGGCCGGCGCCGCCGACCCCCGCCTCCCGGGCGGCGGCCATGGCGGCCGTGGTGGCCGGGGCCGTCCGGCCCGCGCCGTCGGCCTGCTGGCGGATCTCCAGGGCGCGGGCGGCGGCGGTGAGTTCGACGGCGAGGATCCGGCCGAGGTTGTCGACGGACTGGCGCAGCTTGCGGGCGGCGGACCAGCCCATCGACACGTGGTCCTCCTGCATCGCGGAGGACGGGATCGAGTCGACCGAGGCCGGGACGGCGAGCCGCTTGTTCTCGCTGACCAGCGCCGCCTGGGTGTACTGGGCGATCATCAGGCCGGAGTCCACGCCGGGGTCGTCGGCCAGGAAGGCCGGCAGGCCGTGCGAGCGGGCCTTGTCGAGCAGCCGGTCGGTGCGGCGCTCGGAGATGGAGCCCAGGTCGGCGGCGGCGATGGCGAGGAAGTCCAGCACGTACGCGACCGGGGCGCCGTGGAAGTTGCCGTTGGACTCCACCCGGCCGTCCGGCAGCACCACCGGGTTGTCGACCGAGGCGGCCAGCTCGCGGGAGGCGACCAGCTGGGCGTGGGCGAGGGTGTCCCGGCCGGCGCCGGCCACCTGCGGGGCGCAGCGGATCGAGTAGGCGTCCTGGACCCGCGGCGCGTCGTCCTGGTGGTGGCCGGTGAGGCCGGAGTCCTTGAGGACGGCCAGCATGTTGGCGGCGCTCAGGGCCTGGCCCGGGTGGGGGCGGATCGGGGCGTGCAGTTCGGGGGCGAGCACCTTGTCGGTGCCGAGCAGCGCCTCCAGGGTCATCGCGGCGGTGATGTCGGCGGTGGTGTAGAGCCGCTGCAGGTCGGCGATGGCCATCACCAGCATGCCGAGCATGCCGTCGGTGCCGTTGATGAGGGCCAGGCCCTCCTTCTCCAGCAGTTCGACGGGCTCGATGCCGGCGGCGGCGAGCAGTTCGGCGGCGGGCTTCTCCACGCCGTCCGGGCCGGTGGCCACGCCCTCGCCCATCAGGACCAGCGCACAGTGCGACAGCGGCGCGAGGTCGCCGGAGCAGCCGAGCGAGCCGAACTCCCGGACCACCGGGGTGATGCCCGCGTTGAGCAGGGCGGCCATGGTCTGCGCGACCAGCGGGCGCACCCCGGTCCGGCCGGAGGCCAGCGTCTTCATCCGCAGGAAGACGAGTGCCCGGACGACCTCGCGCTCGACGGCCGGTCCCATCCCGGCCGCGTGCGAGCGCACCAGCGACCGCTGGAGCTGCGCGCGCAGTTCGGGGCTGATGTGCCGGACGGCGAGCGCGCCGAATCCGGTCGACACGCCGTAGACGGGGCGCGGTTCGGCCGCGAGGGCGTCGATCCGCGCCCGCGCCGTCGCCATCTCGGCGAGCGCGTCGGGGCCTATCTCGACCCGGGCGTTCCCCCGGGCGACGGCCAGCACGTCCTCGGCGCTGACGTCGGCCTTGCCGACCTGGACCAGCGGAGCGTCGGGGGCCACAGCACTGTGCATATCCATATACACCATCACATCAGGTGAATGAAGATATGACAACAGGTGGTCGCCATCCGAAACGGCCACGATCGTACGCCCGTACCGGCCAGCAGGATTTTCACCCGGGCCGCCCCGTACCGCACGCTGGTGCCCACGGACACGCACGGAGGTGGCAGGGCGATGACGCGGGCGACGGCACGGCGCCGGGTGGTGCGGCTGCGGGGGGACGAGCGCGGGGTGCGGCCGGACTCGCTGGCGGCGGAGGAGCCGCTGGAGATCCGGCTCGGCGGCGAGCCGCTGACCGTCACCATGCGCACCCCCGGGCAGGACTTCGACCTGGTGGCCGGGTTCCTGGTCGGCGAGGGGCTGGTGCACACCGCCGAGGAGCTCGCCGCCCTGCGGTACTGCGCCGGGACGGACGAGTCCGGCGCCAACACCTACAACGTCGTCGACGCCACCTTGCGCGGCGCCGCCCGCGCGCTGCCGCTGTCCGCGCACCGCAACCTGCTCACCACCAGCGCCTGCGGCCTGTGCGGCCGGGACACCGTGGACGCCGTCCGCACCCACGTCCGCCACCCGGTGGGCGAGGACCCGCTCACCGTCCCGCCGTCCCTGCTGTACGGCCTGCCGGAGCGGCTGCGGGCCGCCCAGCGCACCTTCGAGTCCACCGGCGGCCTGCACGCGGCCGGCCTGTTCGACGCCGCCACCGGCGACCTGCTCTGCGCCCGCGAGGACGTCGGGCGGCACAACGCGGTGGACAAGGTGGTCGGCTGGGCGCTGCGCGAGGGCAGGCTGCCGCTGACCGGACACGTCCTTCTGGTCAGCGGCCGGGCCTCGTTCGAGCTGACCCAGAAGGCCGCGCTGGCGGGCGTCCCGCTGCTGGCGGCCGTCTCGGCGCCGTCCTCGCTCGCGGTGGACCTCGCCGAGGAGCTGGGCCTGACCCTGGTCGGCTTCCTGCGCGGGGAGGGCGCGAACGTCTACACCCGGCCGGACCGGATCGCCTCGCCCTCCCCCGCCTCGCCCTCCCCCGACACGCCCTCCCCCGACACGCCCTCGACAACGGCGCCCTCCCCCGCCGCGCCGGTCACCCCCTGAGCTCGGCCTCGATCAGGTCCGCCGCGCGGGCGGTGCCGCCCTCGGCCCGGCCGGCGGCGGCCAGCGCCTTCAGCCGCTCGGCCACCGCCGGGTCGTCGACCAGCTCCAGCAGCGCGCCGCGCAGCGCCTGCGGGGTGGCCTGCGCGGTGTCCAGGCGGCGGGCGACGCCGAGCCCCACCAGCGCGTCCGCGTTGGCGAACTGGTCGACGGCCTGCGGCACGGCGATCATCGGCACGCCGTGGTACAGCCCCTCACTGGAGCCGCCCATGCCCGCGTGGGTGACGAAGGCGTCCGCCTGCGCGAGCACCGACAGCTGCGGCACCCACCGGTGCACCTCGACGGTGTCCGGCACCTCGCCCAGGTCGGCCAGGTCGGTGTGCGCGCCGACCTGGAGCACCGTGTGCCAGCCGGGCAGGCCGCCGAAGGCCTGGACGCAGGCCCGGTAGAACGCGGGCTGGTGGGTGAAGGCGGAGCCGAGCGAGACCAGCAGCACCTTCTCCGCGTGCGCCGGCCGCTGCCACCCGCCCTGGTGGGCGCGGTCGCCGAAGCACGGTCCGACGAAGGTGACGCGCCGTTCGTCGACCCGGTCCGCGTTGAGCTGCAGGGCGCGCGGGATCAGGGCGACGGACCGCGCCGGGCGGCCCTTGAAGGCGTCCACGTCGCGCTCCACCGTCCCGGCCTCGGCCAGCCAGTCGGCGAACCGCCGGTAGTGCTCGGCGCCGCCTGGCCCGTTGCGGATCGCCTCGTACACCTCCGCCATGTCCTGCTCGATGCCCTCCCAGCCGACGTAGGTGGGCGACAGCTGCACCACCGGCACGCCCAGCCGCTCGCCGAGCGCCCGCCCGGCGAAGCCCGCGATGTCGCAGAGCACCAGGTCGGGGCGGTCGTCCGCGAAGGCCTCCAGCAGGACGGGGTACATCGCGAGGGCGTCGTCCAGGAACAGCTCCTGGAGCGCCACCGGGTCCTCCTCCCAGGCGTCCGGGCCGCCGGCGAGCGGCAGCCTCGTCGGGTACGGGACGAAGCGGGCGCCGGTCGACTCGACGGCCCCGGCGAAGGAGGCGTCGTTGACGTAGCTGACCCGGTGGCCCCGGGCGACCAGTTCGGCGATCACGGCGAGGCTGGGGTTGACGTGCCCGTGGGCCGGGATCGAGACCATCAGGATGTGGGCGGGGTGCGCGGAGCGGGTCATGGGGGCCTCCAGGGTCCAGAATGAGACGAGACGGTCCGTCTCGCTGACGGCGCTCCAGCATGATCCGGGCCCGACGCCACGTCAAGACGATACGGTCCGTCTCGCTGCTGCGCTTAGAATTTCCACCATGGCCCACAGAACCGCCCCCGACCCGGCCCGCCGCAGCGAACGCTCCCGCGCCGCCGTCCTCACCGCCGCCGCCGAACTCGTCGCCGACGTCGGCTTCGGCAAGCTCACCATCGAGGCGATCGCCGCCCGGGCCGGCGTCGGCAAGCAGACCATCTACCGCTGGTGGCCCTCCAAGGGCGCCGTCGTCTTCGACGCCTTCCTCGCCGCCAACGAGCACGAGGGCAGCCTCGCCCTCCCCGACACCGGCGACCTCGCCGCCGACCTGCGGGCCGTCCTGCGCCCCGCCGCCGACGAACTCACCGACCACGCCCTCGACCGCACCTACCGCGCCCTCACCGCCGAACTGCTCAACGACCCGGCCCTGTACGCCGACTACCGCACCCGCCTGCTGGACCCGCTCCTCGACGTCACCCGCGAGCGCCTGCGCAGCGCCCGCGAGGCCGGCCAGCTCGCCCCCGACGCGGACCTCGACCTCGCCCTCGAACTCCTCTACGGCCCGCTCCACTACCGCTGGCTCTACCGCCTCGGCCCGCTCGACCACGCCCACGCCGACCGCCTGGTCGAGGCGGTCCTGCGCGCCCTCGGGCGGGCCTGACCGCACCGGCCAACCGCCCCGGCCTCACACCACCGGGGGCGAGGCCGCGCCCGCCAGGGCGACGGCCACCAGGGCGCGCATGGCGAAGGCCGCCTGGCCGAGCGGCAGGGTGGCGTCGTCGGCGAAGAGTTCGACGAGCCAGCCGCCGGCCGGGTTCTGGCCGCCGGCGGCGACCATGCCGCGGTAGCCGGAGACGACCAGCATGGCCTCCTCGGCCGGGTCGTTGCCGGCCGCGCCGGCGCGCAGGGCGAAGGCGCCGCCGCGGACGGCGCGGCGGGTCATCGGGTAGTGGCGCAGGTCGAAGACGGCGTCCGGGGCCTCGATCTGGGCCCGCTGGGTCTCGGCGCGGGTGCTGCTGGGGCCCCTGGTCATCCGGTAGACGGCGTGCTGGGCGGTGCGCATGAGGTGGGAGCCGGGCGGGACGTAGGAGACCCACCAGCCGACGGCGTCGAGCAGCCGGGCGGAGGCCTCGGCGACGACGACGAGCTTGCCGAGGGTGTCGGCGGGGTGGACGGCCCGGGCGGCGGCGGCCTGGTCGAGGGCCGCGAGGACGGCGGTGAGCAGCTGGCCCGGGTCGGCGCTGTGCGCGGCGCCCCGAAAGC
>NZ_JBHWIJ010000427.1:0-5414 GCF_042732255.1 Kitasatospora sp. NPDC059803
CCCCCGCACCCGCACCCGGATCGGCCGGTCAGGCCTTCGAGGCCTCGGCGTGGACGGGCGCCGCGTCCTCGGCCCGCTCGGCACCGGTCTGCTCGGCACCGGTCTGCTCGGCACCGGCCTGCTCCGGCTCCACGGCCGCCGGCTCGTCGGCGACGGCCGCGGGCTTCACCCGGCGCGGGAGGAAGAACGCGCAGACCGCCGCGACCGCCACCACCCCGGCGCCGACGTACAGCGCGGGCACCAGCCCGTCGATGAAGGACTGCTCCGACGTGTACCCGCCCTGCGCCGAGAACACCGCCGAGAGGACGGCCACGCCGAGCGCGCCGCCGACCTCGCGCAGCGCGTTGTTGGCGCCGGAGGCGATGCCCTGCTCCTCCGGCCGGACGCTGTCCATCACCAGGGCGGCGGTCGGGGCGAAGTACAGCGACATGCCGATGCCGCAGATCACCACGGCGGGGATCTCGGCGGCGTAGTCGTAGCCGGTGCTGCCGCTGGTGACCGCCGCGTACATCGCCAGGCCGGCGCCCTGCAGCAGCAGCCCGGTGACCACGATCGGGCGGCCGCCGAACCGGTCGGCCAGGATGCCCGCGATCGGGGCGACGATCAGCGGCATGCCGGTCCACGGGAGCATCCGGATGCCGGCCTCCTGCGGGCTGTAGCCGCCCACGCTCTGCAGGTGCTGGCTGATCAGGAAGATCGAGCCGAACATGCCGAGGAACATCAGCAGGCCGGAGGCGTTGACGGCGGAGAAGGCCCGGCTGCGGAACAGTCGCATCGGGAGCATCGGGTGCCGGGCCCAGCGCTGCTCGTAGAGCACGAAGGCGGTGAGCAGCGCGACGCCGCCGATCAGGGAGCCGAGCACCAGCGGGCTGGTCCAGCCGTTCGGGTTGCCACGGATCAGGCCGAGGACGACGCCGAACAGGCCCAGGCTGACCAGGATCGTGCCGACCACGTCCAGCGCCGGGTTGGCGCCCCGGCTCTCGCGGAGCTTGAGGGCGGCGAGCGGGATCAGGACGAGGCCGACCGGGACGTTCACCCAGAAGATCCACTGCCAGGAGAAGTGCTCGGTGAGCGTCCCGCCGACCAGCGGTCCGGTGGCGACGGCCAGGCCGTTGACGCCCGCCCAGATGCCGAAGGCCAGACCCCGCCTGGCCGCCGGCACCGCGGCGGTGAGCAGGGTGAGGGTGAGCGGCATGGAGACCGCGGCGCCGGCGCCCTGGACGGCGCGGGCGGCGATCAGCGCGCCGATGCCCGGCGAGAGGGCGGCCGCGGCGGAGCCGACGGTGAAGAGCGTGAGCCCGACCAGGAAGATCCGGCGGCGGCCGAACCGGTCGCCGAGCGCGGCGCCGAACACCAGCAGGACGGCGAAGGACAGGGTGTAGGCGCTGACCGTCCACTCCAGGTCGGACAGCCCGCCGCCGAGGTCCTCGCGGATGGACGGCAGCGCGGTGGTGACGACCAGGTTGTCCAGGCTGGCCATGAAGCCCGCGACGCTGGTGATCACCAGCGTCCAGACACCGAGCCGTCCCAGGCCCTGTTCTTCCGTTCTCTCCGTCATGGTTTCCCCCCAGGGGTCTTAGATAGTTATTGATCACTAACTTTCGAGGCCCGAAAAAAGGCCGCACGGACTCCACCGTGCGGCCCGCTACTCCCCGCCCTCGCCGTGCTCTTCGTGCTCTTCGTGCTCCCCGAAGCCCAGGCCGCTCCAGATCCGGTGGTCCCGGGGGTACCCCAGCGCCACCAGCGTGTTGATCAGCATCCCGTACGCGAAGAACTCCGCGGTGCCCTGCACGTCACCGCCGATCCGGCCCCTGACCCGCTCGAACAGCTCCTCCCAGAGCCTGCGGGCGGTCTCCCCGATCTCGTCCTCGCCGGTCGTCCGGGCCGCGAACACCGAGACGTAGAGCTGCATCTGCATCATGAGCTGCTCGCCGTCCGCGACCAGGCCCAGGTACGCCTCGGACATCGCCTGGGCGGCCGCCGGCCCGGTCAGCCCGACCGAGGCCTCGTCGAAGACCTTCCAGGTCTCCTCGATGCAGCGCTCGGCGGCGGCCGTGAAGATCGCCTGCTTGCCGGGGAACAGCCGGAACAGGTACGGCTGCGAGACACCCACCCGGCGGGCGATCGCCTCGGTGGACGTCCCCCGGTAGCCGCTCCTGGCGAATTCGATCACTGCGGCGCGAACGACGCTCTCGCGCCGCTCCTCCGCACTCATCCGCATGCTCGCCCTCGCCATGCGGACAAAGTTAGTGGCCAATCACTATCTTCGCAAGGCCGACGGGCGCGGCGGGAATCCCGTCGGACGGGCCCCGCCGCGGCCGGACACACCTGGGGCCGAGGGGCCTTCAGGCGAGCCGGACGACCGCCCTGGACATCCCGAGCACCTTCTGCCCGCCGGTGGTGGCCAGCAGGTCGACCTGCACCTTGCGGTCGTCCAGCAGCTTGGCGACCTTCGCCGACACCTCGACCACCGCGCCGACGCCGTCGTTCGGCACCGGGACGGGGCGGGTGAAGCGGACGCCGTACTCGACCACCGCGGCCGGGTCGCCGACCCAGTCGGTGACCACCCGAATGGCCGCAGCCATGGTGAACATTCCGTGCGCGATGACGTCCGGCAGGCCGACCTCCACGGCGAACTTCTCGTTCCAGTGGATCGGGTTGAAGTCGCCGGAGGCGCCCGCGTACCGCACCAGGGTGTCGCGGGTCACCGGGAAGGACTGCGCCGGCAGCTGGGTGCCGACCTCGACCTCGTCGTAGCTGATCGCCATCGTGTTCACTTCCCCGTCTCGTCGGCGGCCCGGGCCACCAGCGTCATGACCGACGTCACCACGTGCTCGCCGATCGCGTCCGACACCTCGCCACGCACGGTGAGCACGTCGTTGCCCGCCAGCGACTTGATGTTGTCGATGGTGACCGCGACCGTCAGCCGGTCGCCGGCCAGCACCGGGCGGGAGTAGGAGAACTTCTGGTCCCCGTGCACCACTCGGCTGTAGTCCAGGCCCAGCTCCGGGTCCTCGACCACCTGGGAGGCCGCCTGGTAGGTGATCACGAACGGGAAGGTCGTCGGGGCGATCACGTCGGGGTGGCCCAGCGCCTTCGCCACCGCCGGATCGGTGAACGCCGGATTGGTGTCCCCGATCGCGATCGCGAACTCGCGGATCTTCTCCCGGCCGACCTCGTACGGCTCGGTGGGCGGGTAGGTCCGCCCGATGAAGGAGGGGTCGAGTGCCATGGGGCAACTCCTCGGAAGCACGGTGGATCCGGCGGCCGTTGCCGCCGGCGGGGCGCGCATGGGTGCATACGCGAAAAACTCCGGGCCGCACCCCCTGAGGGATGCGGCCCGGAGCTCAAGACCTGTCACACAGGCCCGACGCCCTGCGAGAGGGTCAGCGGGTCTCGCGGTGCGCGGTGTGCGAGTTGCAGCGGGGGCAGTGCTTCTTCATCTCAAGACGGTCCGGGTCGTTACGCCGGTTCTTCTTGGTGATGTAGTTCCGCTCCTTGCACTCCACGCAGGCCAGCGTGATCTTCGGGCGGACGTCGGTGGCAGCCACGGGAGTGCCTTCCTGGGACAACGAATAAGAACACAACAAGAGTAGCCGACCGGGAGTGCGATCTCCCGACCGACTACGCGGGGTAGCGGTGACCGGACTTGAACCGGTGACACAGCGATTATGAGCCGCTTGCTCTACCAACTGAGCTACACCGCCACAGTGATCCGCAGCACAACCGAAGCCGACTGCTTTTCACCAGAGCCCCCATGCGGAATCGAACCGCAGACCTTCTCCTTACCATGGAGACGCTCTACCGACTGAGCTATAGGGGCGAACGAGGAAGAGATTACACGTTCCGCGCCCAGAGGTGAAATCCGTATCCCGACGCGAAGACCGCAGGTCGGCGAGGTGAACGGACGGACGATCCAAGGCCCCGCGTTCGATCGGCCCACCAGCCGCACGGCCCGACCCGATACGACTATTGCCCGCCTCCGAGCGCCCCGCCCCCACGCGCCATAGGCTCGACCCTCATCGACGGGGACGGCCCGGGGCGTCAGGACGACCCGGGATCAGGACGGTCCGGCCGACCGGACGGGCCAGCGCGGGAAGGAGCCTGCGATGGACAGCGCAGCCGCCGACGGACCGCACTCCGGCTCCGGCCCGACAGCCAACCCGCTCGGGCACGGACCGGTCCTCCTGCTCACCGGCGCCCGACTGGCCGACGGGCGGGTGGTGGACGTCCGGATCAGCGGGGACCGGATCCAGGCCGTCGGCACCGTCGGCAGCCTCGGCCCGCTTCCCGCCCTGCCCGGCGCACCCACCGTCACCACCGGCGCCCGGATCGACCTCAAGGGCTACCTGCTGCTGCCGGCCCCCGCCGAGGCGCACGCCCACTACGACACCGCCTTCTCGGCCGCCCTGTCCGCCCCGCCGCCGGAGAGCCCCGGCGACCTCACCCGGCGGGTCACCGAGGCCGCGCTCGCCTCGCTCGGCTACGGCGCCACCGCCCAGCGCACCCACGTCCGGATCGGCGACGTGCACGGGCTGCGCCGGCTGGAGGCGGTGCTCACCGCCCGGCAGGCGCTGCGCGGCCTGGCCGAACTCCAGGCGGTGGCGATGCCCCGGCTGCTCACCGGCCGGGCCGGCGCCGACGGCCGGGCGCAACTGCGCGACGCGCTCAAGCTGGGCGCCACCGCGGCCGGCGGCTGCCCGGAGCTGGACCCGGATCCGGCCGGGTACGTCCAGGTGCTGCTGGAGGCCGCCCGGGAGGCGGACTGCCCGGTGGACCTGCACACCACGGCCGGCGATCCGGCCCAACTCGCGCGGCTGGTCAGCGCGTTGGCCCCGCTGCGGCCGCGGGTGACACTCGGGCCGTGCGGGGCGCTGACCCGGGGTGCGTCCACGGTGCTGGCGGCCGGCGGGATTCGGGTGGTCTGCCTGCCGCAGAACGGCGGCTGCACCGGCCTGGAGGGCCGGGCGCCGGGGCTGCGGCCGGGCCTGCTGCGGGAGTTGACGGAGGCCCGGGTGCCGCTGGCGGCCGGCAGCGGCGCGCTGCGGGACCAGTCCAACCCGGTCGGCCGGGCGGATCCGCTGGAGTCGGCGTACCTGCTGGCGGCGGGCGGGGAGCTGGACCTGGAGGCGGCGTACGACGCGGTGGCGAACCAGGCCCGGGCGGCGCTCGGGCTGCCGCCGGTCCGGGTGGACGCCGGGTTCCCGGCGGAGCTGCTGGCGGTGCGCGGGGACAGCCTGGCCGGGGCGCTCGCGGGCGGCCACAGCCGACTGGTGGTGCACAGCGGCCGCGTGGTCAGCCGGACGAGCGCGGTGCGGGAGTTCGCGGACACCGTGGCGCTGGCGCTGCCCCGGCAGTCCGGGAGCACCGGCGGAGGCTGAGCGGCCCCTCGGGAAAATTCAAGGGGCGCGCGA
>NZ_JBHWIJ010000428.1:0-5313 GCF_042732255.1 Kitasatospora sp. NPDC059803
GGCCGGGGCCGCCGTCGTGTTCGCGGTTCCTGGGAAGTGGGTGGCGCGCTGGTGCGAGCCGGTCAGTGGGCGGCCGCGCGTTGGAGGGCGCTGGCGAGGAGGGCGAGGTCGGTGGGGCCGTTGCCGAGTTCGCGGACCGGGCGGCGGGCGGGTGGGGCGCCGAGTTGGAGCGGGTCGATCGCGACGACGGTGGGGCGCAGGGTGGCGGTGCGCGGGATGCGGCCGCTGATCCGGGCGGTCTGGAAGGCGGTGACGCCGCCGTCCGGCAGGCGCAGGTAGCCGCGGCCGGGGGTGTCCTCGGGCAGGGCGGCCGCGTCGCCGAGGTGGATCAGCAGGTCGGAGTCGGCCGGGTCCTCGGTGCGCAGCGCGATGCGGAGCAGGGCGGCCTCGTCGACCTCGGTGCCGGCGCTCTCCTCCGGGTGGCCGGTGGTGACCGCGAGGTGGACGCCGAGCGGGCCGCCGTGGCGGGCGACCGCGGCGAGGGCGCGGGCGAGCGGGCGGCCGGCCCGGCAGGTGGGGGAGAGGAGGGCGTCGTAGTCGTCCACGACGACGACCAGGCGGGCGGGGCAGGGGGCGGCGGCGGGGGAGGTGACCGGCCGGGGGCCGTCGCCACCGCTGCGCGGGTGGATGATCTTCGGGGTGGCGGCGGAGGCCGCGCCGACGACGGCGGGCACCGGGACGGCCGGGTGTCCGGCGAGGCTCTGTCCGGCCAGGCCCTGTCCGTCCAGGCTCTGCGCGTCCAGGCTCTGCCCGTCCAAGATGCGGGCGGCGTGCCAGGAGGCGAAGTCCAGTCCGTCGAACAGCCGCTCGCGCAGGGCGAGTTCGTCCTCCAGGGCCTCCGCGGCGAGCAGCGCGGCCCGCGGGTCGTCGGCGGCGTTCACCAGGCCGGTGACGTGCGGCAGTTCGGTGCAGCCGTCCAGGCCGTCCTCGGTGGACCGGCCCTCGATGAGGGTGACGGTGAGGCGCTCGGGGCGTTCCGAGACGGCGAGCGAGGCGACCAGGGTGCGCAGCAGCTCGGTCTTGCCGGAGCCGCGGGCGCCGCCGATGAGTAGGTGCGGGCCGCCCGGGTCGGGGGAGGGGAGGGCGAGTTCGGGGTCGGCCAGGTCGAGCGTGCAGAGCTCGTCCCGGGTGGTGCCGAGCAGCGCGGTGGCGGCGCCGATGCCGCCGGCGTGCGCTGCCCAGCGGGCGGACAGCTTGGCCGGGGTGACGGTGTCGAGCTGGAGCAGGTCGAGCAGCCGCAGTGCGTCGGGCAGCGGGCCGCGGGCGGCCGGGGCGGCCTCGCGCAGCGGGGCGAGCACGCGGGCGAGCCGTTCGGCCCAGGCGTCGGAGACGGCGTCCAGGGAGACCTCGTGCAAGGTCTCCCGGCCGCGGGCGACGGGGCGGTCGAGGGAGAGCTGGGTGCCGACCTCGCCGGTGATCAGGGCGGTGGCGCCGAGGCCTCGGGGGAGCAGTTCGGGCTGCTCGGCGAGGCAGACCGGGAAGATGCCGACGGCCGGTCCCTGGCGCAGCAGCAGGTCGACGGCCTGCCGGGCGGTCTCGGTGGTCGGGCGGCCGTCCACCACGACGACGGTGGCGGGGTGGCCGCCGAGGCCGGCCGGGCCGCTGAGCCGGGCGGTGAGTTCGGTCAGCCGGGCGGTGGCCTGTTCGTCGTCGAGGCCGAGCAGCAGCCGGCAGTCCTGGCCGTCGGCGGGGCGCAGGTGGGGCAGCCAGAGGGCCCAGGCCCAGGTGTCGGCGCGTTCTTCGGGGGTGCGGGCCTGGTCGGCGTCGACGACGACCAGGCTCAGGCCGGTCGGCGGGTGCAGGGCGGCGAGCTGGGCGACGACGGCCCGGGTGAGTGCGTCCAGGCGTTCGCGCGGGCCGCTGAGGCCGAGGCTGCCGGCGGTCTGCAGGTCGAGGGTGACGGGGACGGCGGGCAGCATGGTGCCGGGTGCGGTGCCGGGGCCGCCGGGGCGGTCGGCGGTGCCCAGGCGCAGGGTGAGCGCGTCGGGGTGGCCGGGGCCGCGCTCCCAGAGCCGGGGGCCGGGGCCGACGGCGTTGAGCAGCAGGGTGGCGAGATCCGGCCACCGTTCGCGCTGGGCGGCGGCCTGGCGCAGTCGTACGGCGGTGTGGTGGCGTTCGGCGCTCTCCTGGCCGGGCGGTTCGGCGGTGCGGCCGAGTCGCAGCGAGAGCAGGCCGCGGCTGCGGCCGGGGGCGGGTTCGGGGGCGGCGGGGGGTTCGGCTACCGGCGGGGTGGGGCGGACCGGTCCTGGGGCGGCGAGCTGGAGGTGGCCGTGGCCGTCGGGCAGGGCGGCGCGGCCGGTGCCGTCGGCCGGGTCGGGGGTGGCCACGTGCAGGGTGGATTCGCCGATGCGCAGCAGGGCGCCGGCTTCCAGCGGGACGGCTTCCTCGGGGGCTCCGGGCGGGACGAGCCGACCGTCCAGGGTGGTGCCGTTGGTGGAGCCGAGGTCGCGGACGGTGATCCTGCCGTCGTCGGCGAGGTGCAGGGCCAGGTGCAGCCGGGAGACGTCGGGGTCGTCGAGCGGGACGTCGGCTTCGCCGGAGCGGCCGATCCGGATCTCCCGGCCGTGCAGCCGGTGCACTCCGCCGGCGTCGGGGCCGCCGACCACGCGAAGTTCGGCGGCGGCAGGGGTGTCGTCGGGGTCGTCGGCGGTCGGGTCGGGCTCGTTGAGGCTGAGGACGGCCCCGTCGAGGAGCGGGGGGTGGCCGAGCAGCGTGTGCTCGTCGACCCGGTGCGCCCCGGCGTACAGGTGCACGTGGGTGGCGGCCCGGGGCCCGCGCACGCCGACGGCGCCGGCGAGGGCGCCCGCGAGGGAGCCGAGCGCGGTGCCGACGGGGGCGGTGACCAGCACGTCCACGTAGGGGATGGCGGAGCCGGCGGCGGCCGGGCCGCTGCGCGGTCGGAGGACGGTCAGCCGGATCTGCATCTCGCCCGCGGGTCCCTTCTGCTGGTGTGGAGCCTGGTACCGCTGCCCGGTGTCGTCGCGGGCGCGCGGGGCGGCCGCGGCGACCCTTTGGGCCACACGAGTGGCGAGTGTCCATCCTGCCATCCGTCACGGACAGTCCGCGCACCGTACCGGATTTGACGATCTTGCGATCATCGCCATGGTGGAGGCGACGGAGGGTCAGGTCAACCGGTGCGGCGAGGGCCCCGTCGGCGGGCCCGCCGAACCGGTCCGGGAACTCCCCTAGGGGATGTCCCCCAACCCCTCCGGGATGGCCTGCCGGTCGCCCCAAAAACCTGAACGGACACCGTTAGAGTGGCCGCAGACACGGGCCCGGCAGGCTCACCGCACCGGCGGAGGAGCGCCCCGCGCGGGCGGCACGACGAGGAGTGCGACAGGTGCGGCCAGTCGGCAGCAAGTATCTGCTTGAGGAGACCCTCGGACGGGGTGCCACCGGGACGGTCTGGCGCGGCCGGGTGCGCCCCGACGTCCAGGTGCCCGGCAGCGAGCCCGGGCAGCTGGTGGCGATCAAGGTGCTGCGCGAGGAACTGGCGTCCGACCCGGACGTCGTGATGCGCTTCCTGCGCGAGCGCTCGCTGCTGCTGCGGCTGACCCACCCGAACATCGTCCGGGTCCGCGACCTGGTGGTCGAGGGCGAGCTGCTGGCCCTGGTGATGGACCTGATCGACGGCCCCGACCTGGCCCGATACCTGCGTTCCAACGGCCCGTTCAGCCCGATCGCCGGCGCCCTGCTGATGGCCCAGGTCGCGGACGCGCTGGCGGCCAGCCACGAGGACGGGATCGTCCACCGCGACCTCAAGCCGGCCAACGTGCTGCTCGCCTCCACGGTGCTGGACGGCACCGAGCAGATGCACCCGATGCTGACCGACTTCGGCATCGCCCGCCTCGCCGACTCCCCGGGCATCACCCGCACCCACGAGTTCGTCGGCACCCCCGCCTACATCGCGCCGGAGTCCGCCGAGGGCCGCCCGCAGACCTCCGCGGTGGACGTCTACGGCGCCGGGATCATGCTGTACGAGCTGGTCACCGGCCGCCAGCCGTTCCAGGGCGACAGCGCGATCGCGCTCCTCCACGCCCACCTGGCGCAGGAGCCGCAGCGGCCCAGCACCATGCCCGAGCCGCTGTGGACGGTGATCGAGCGCTGCCTGCGCAAGGACCCGGCGCAGCGGCCGTCCGCGACCTCGCTGGCCCGCGCGCTGCGGGTGGTGGCGGCCGGCGTCGGGGTGCACGCCTCCCCGTCGGCGGTGGACGAGGCGCTCGCGGTCGGCTCGCTGCTGCTGCCGGACCCGCGCCCGACCTCCGTCCCGAGTGCCGGCGCGGGCGTCCCCGGCCTGTCGCCGGCCGCCCCGGCCGCCCCCGCGGCCCCGCAGTACGACCCGGCCGGGGCGACCCAGGTGATGGGCACCCAGCCGCCGCCCGCCCCGCCGTTCGGGGCCCCGGACCGCACCCAGGTGATGCCGCCCACCGTCGTGCCGCCGCCCCCGCCGGGCGCTCCGGGTGTTCCGGGGTCTCCGGGGGAGGAGACGCCGCACCCGTGGCAGACGCAGCTGCGGGCGGCCCGGGACCGCAACCAGCAGACCCAGGTCGGCTACTTCGGCCCGGAGGACTTCGAGGACCCGCAGGTCGCCCCGAGGCCCTTCCAGGCCGGCCCCCCCGGCTACCAGCCGCAGCCGCCGGCCGGCTACCACCCGGACCAGCGGCGCCAGGGCCCGCCGCCGCCCGGGTACGCCCAGCGGCCGCCGGTGGCCCCGCCGCCCTACCAGGGCGGTCAGGGCTACCAGGCCGGGCAGTCCGGTCACGGCGGCCCGCCGCAGCCCGGGCCCGGTGGACGCCCGCAGCCGCCCGGCGGCTACCGGCCGGCCCCGGCCGCGTACGGGCAGTCGCAGGGCGGCTACCCGCCCCCGCCCGCCCCGGTCCCGCGCCGGGCCGAGCCGCCGGCGCCGCAGCACCGCGAATCGCCGCAGCACCGCGAGCCCCCGCAGCGCCGGGACGAGCCGCGTCGGGACGAGCCGCGCGAGCAGGACCGCCGCGAGCCCGCCCCGCCGCGCGAGCGGCGCCCGCGCAGCCGCAACCGGATGTACATCCCCGGGCTCGGCTGCCTCAAGGGGTGTCTGGTGGTGGTGCTGGTGCTGGTGGTGGCCGGGGTGGCGCTGTGGAACTTCACGCCGCTGCCGCACTACTGGGACAACATCCAGGGCTGGTTCAACACCGTGCGCGACTGGGCGGACGCCCTGTTCGGCAGCTCGAAGAACTGACGCCGGGCCAGGCCCTGCCGTGCGGGCCCGCCCGGTCCAGGGCCGGGGCCGCGCGGCGGGGGTGTGGGGTTTTGGAGAAGTGGCTAGATTTTTAG
>NZ_JBHWIJ010000429.1:0-5292 GCF_042732255.1 Kitasatospora sp. NPDC059803
CTCGAGACCCCGGTCGCCGAGCCCGCCGCCGCGGAGGAGCCCGTCGACGAGGAGCCGGTCGAGGAGGCCGTGGCCGTCCAGCCCGCGCCGGCCGCCGAGCCGACCCACCGGGTGCGCCGCCGTGCGGTCCGCCCGTCCACCGCGATCTTCCAGGCTCCGGTGTTCCAGGAGCCCGCCGCCGCCCCGGCCGCCACCCCGGCTCCCGCCGTGCAGCCGCAGGCGCAGCAGCAGCCCGCCGCTGCCGCCCCGGCGCCGGTCGAGGCCCCGGCCGCCGCGCAGCGCGAGGAGGACGAGTTCGAGTACAGCGGCGTCGGCCGCCGCCGCCGGGTGCGCACCTCGGTGCGGGTGCAGCCGCCGAGCCGTTCGAAGGCCGCCGAGCGGAAGGCCGCCGAGCGGGCCGAGCGGGCGGAGAAGGCCGAGAAGGCCAAGGCCGTCGAGAGGGCGAAGGCCGCCGAGAAGGCGAAGCCGGTCGAGCGGGTCGTCGAGGTGCCGGTCGAGACGCCCGTCGTCGAGGCCCCCGTCGCCGGTCCGGAGCCCGAGGGCGAGTGGGAGGACGACCGTCCGTCGCGCCGTCGCCGTCGGGGCGGCCGCCGTCGTCGCCGTGGCGAGGCCGAGGAGTTCGAGGCCGAGGCCGTCGAGACCGGGCAGTCCGTCGTCGAGGAGCCGGCCGCGGACGTCGAGGAGGACGTCGAGGACGACGACGACCTGGCCGCCGGCCTGTCCTCGTCCCGCCGTCGTCGCCGTCGTCGCCGCCGCAGCGGTGAGGCCGGTGCCGTCGAGACCGCCGAGACCACCGAGGACGGGGTCCGCACGGTGGTGAAGGTGCGCGAGCCGCGCCGCCGTTCCACCGAGCCGTCCTTCGACCCGGACGAGGTGCAGTCAATCAAGGGCTCGACCCGTCTGGAGGCGAAGAAGCAGCGTCGCCGCGAGGGCCGCGAGCTGGGCCGCCGCCGGGTGCCGATCATCACCGAGGCCGAGTTCCTGGCCCGCCGCGAGTCGGTCGAGCGCGTCATGGTGGTGCGCCAGAACGGCCAGCGGACCCAGATCGGCGTCCTCGAGGACGGCGTGCTGGTCGAGCACTACGTCAACAAGGAGCAGGCCACCTCGTACGTCGGCAACGTCTACCTGGGCAAGGTCCAGAACGTGCTGCCGTCGATGGAGGCCGCCTTCGTCGACATCGGCAAGGGCCGCAACGCCGTGCTGTACGCCGGCGAGGTCAACTTCGGTGCGCTGGGCCACGGTGGCCCGCGCCGGATCGAGTCGGTGCTGAAGTCCGGCCAGTCCGTGCTGGTGCAGGTCTCCAAGGACCCGATCGGCCACAAGGGCGCCCGCCTGACCAGCCAGATCTCGCTGCCCGGCCGCTACCTGGTCTACGTGCCCGAGGGCTCGATGACCGGCATCTCGCGCAAGCTCCCCGAGAACGAGCGCGCCCGCCTGAAGCAGATCCTCAAGAAGATCGTCCCGGACGACGCGGGCGTCATCGTGCGCACCGCCGCCGAGGGCGCCTCCGAGGAGGAGCTGACCCGCGACGTCCAGCGGCTGCAGCAGCAGTGGGAGGACATCCAGAAGAAGGCCGCGACCGGCAACGCCCCCGCGCTGCTGTACGGCGAGCCGGACATGACCGTCCGGGTCGTCCGCGACATCTTCAACGAGGACTTCACCAAGGTCATCGTCTCCGGCGACGAGGCGTGGAGCACCATCCACGACTACGTCTCCAACGTGGCCCCGGACCTCGCCGGGCGGCTCCAGCGGTGGACCTCCGAGGTGGACGTGTTCGCCACCTACCGGATCGACGAGCAGCTGATGAAGGCGCTGGACCGCAAGGTCTGGCTGCCCAGCGGCGGTTCGCTGGTGATCGACCGCACCGAGGCGATGGTCGTCATCGACGTCAACACCGGGAAGTTCGTCGGCCAGGGCGGCAACCTGGAGGAGACGGTCACCCGTAACAACATCGAGGCGGCCGAGGAGATCGTGCGCCAGCTGCGGCTGCGCGACCTCGGCGGCATCATCGTGATCGACTTCATCGACATGGTGCTGGAGTCCAACCGGGACCTGGTGCTGCGCCGCCTGCTGGAGTGCCTGGGCCGGGACCGGACCAAGCACCAGGTGGCCGAGGTCACCTCGCTGGGCCTGGTCCAGATGACCCGCAAGCGGGTCGGCCAGGGCCTGCTGGAGTCCTTCTCCGAGCCGTGCGTGCACTGCAACGGCCGCGGCGTGATCGTTCACATGGAGCAGCCGAGCGCCCACGTCCACACCCCGGCCGTGTCGGCCGAGGCGGCCGCGGGCAGCAGCAAGCGCCGTCGTCGGGGCAAGGGCGGGGCGGCCGCCGAGGAGCCGCAGGCCGTCGAGGCCGCGGTGGCCGAGGTGGTCGTCGAGGGCGAGCCGGTGCGCGAGGAGATCGAGGGCCAGCTGGCCCTGGAGGTCCCGGGCGTCGAGGCGGAGGCCGTCGAGGAGGCCCCGGCCGTCCAGCCGGACCTGGTCGAGATCCCCGCCGCCGCCGCGGCGGCTCCGGCCGGCCGCACCCGCCGCCGCGCGGTCCGCAAGGCGACGGCTCCGGCCGGGGCGCCGGGCGAGGCCGAGATCGTGGTGCTCCAGGCGCGGGCCGACGCGGCGCTGGAGGCGGCCCTGGAGGCTGCCACCCCGGCCGCCCCGGCCGTGGTGACCCCCGAGGCCGTCGAGGCCGTGGAGGCCGTCGTCGAGGCGCCCGCGGAGGAGGCCCCGGCCGTCGAGACCGTGGAGGCCGTCGTCGAGGCCCCGGCAAAGGAGACCCCGGCCGCTGAGGCCGAGGCCGAGGAGCCGTCCGCGGAGGAGGCTCCGGCGCCCAAGAAGCGGGCCGCCCGCAAGACCGCCGCGAAGAAGACCGCCGCCAAGAAGACGACCACGGCGGCCAAGAAGACCACCGCCCGCAAGACCGCGACCAAGCGGACGAGCGCGGCGGCCAAGAAGGCGGCGGCCGCCGAAGGTGATACGGCGGCCGAGTAGTGCCCACGCGCCCGGGGCGGGACCTTGCCCGCCCCGGGCCGTACGGGCCGGTTTGCCCCCCGGGCGGCCGGTCCGTATTCTTGACCCTCGGCGTGTCTACGCCACACGCTCCCGAGCACATCACCTTCCCGAAGCGCCGCGTTCGCGCGGCAGCGGGCGGGGAGAGGCCCCTGTGTCCGTACCCAGGCGGCTGGCGTCGGGAGTTCCGACCGAGTAAGGAAAGCAGGTACCGCATGTACGCGATCGTTCGCGCAGGCGGCCGCCAGCACAAGGTCGCCGTCGGCGACGTGCTGGAGATCGACCGTATCGAGGCCAAGCCGGGTGACTCGGTCGAGCTCTCGACCATCCTGATCGTCGACGGCGAAGCCGTCACGTCCGACCCGTGGGTCCTGGCCGGTGTGAAGACCCACGCCGAGGTCGTCGACCAGACCAAGGGTGACAAGATCATCATCCTGCGCTACAAGAACAAGACCGGCTACCGCCGTCGCCAGGGTCACCGTCAGAAGCACACCGCGGTGCGCATCACCAGCATCGACTCGGTCAGCAAGTAAGGGGATAGCGAGATATGGCACACAAGAAGGGCGCAAGCTCTACCCGTAACGGCCGTGACTCGAACGCCCAGCGCCTCGGCGTGAAGCGCTTCGGCGGCCAGGTCGTCTCCGCCGGCGAGATCCTCGTGCGCCAGCGCGGCACCCACTTCCACCCGGGTGCGGGCGTCGGTCGCGGTGGCGACGACACCCTGTTCGCGCTGACCGCCGGTGCCGTGCAGTTCGGTACCCGCCGCGGCCGCAAGGTCGTCAACATCGTGGCCGTCGAGGCCTGAGTCACACCAGACTCACAGTGAAGGGTGGGCCGGAATGTTCCGGTCCACCCTTCATGCTTTACGCAGGTAGCAGCAGACTTTCGCACACTGGAGGCACACCATGACCACCTTCGTGGACCGCGTCGAACTTCACGTCGCCGCGGGTAACGGGGGCCACGGCTGCGCCTCCGTGCACCGGGAGAAGTTCAAGCCGCTCGGCGGCCCCGACGGCGGCAACGGCGGCGAGGGCGGCAGCGTCATCCTCACCGTCGACGCGCAGGTCACCACCCTGCTGGAGTACCACCACTCGCCCAAGCGCAAGGCCACCAACGGCAAGCCCGGCGCGGGCGGCCACCGCACCGGCGCGGACGGCGGCGACCTCGTCCTGCTGGTGCCGGACGGCACCGTGGTGCTGGACCGCAACGGCGAGGTGCTGGCCGACCTGGTCGGGCACGGCACCAGCTTCGTCGCCGCCCAGGGCGGCCGCGGCGGCCTCGGCAACTCCGCGCTGTCCTCGGCCCGCCGCAAGGCGCCCGGCTTCGCGCTGCTCGGCGAGCCCGGCGAGGCCCGCGACATCGTGATGGAGCTCAAGTCCGTCGCCGACGTGGCCCTGGTGGGCTACCCGAGCGCCGGCAAGTCCTCGCTGATCTCGGTGCTCTCGGCGGCCAAGCCGAAGATCGCGGACTACCCGTTCACCACCCTGATCCCCAACCTCGGCGTGGTCACCGCCGGCGACACCGTGTACACCATCGCCGACGTGCCCGGCCTGATCCCCGGCGCCAGCCAGGGCCGCGGCCTGGGCCTGGAGTTCCTGCGGCACGTCGAGCGCTGCTCGGTGCTGGTGCACGTGCTGGACTGCGCCACCCTGGAGCCCGGCCGCGACCCGCTGACCGACCTGGAGACCATCGAGGCCGAACTGGCTGAGTACGGCGGTCTGGAGGAGCGCCCGCGCCTGGTCGCGCTCAACAAGGTGGACGTGCCGGACGGCCAGGACATCGCCGACCTCACCCGGGAGTCCCTGGAGGAGCGCGGCTACCAGGTGTTCGAGGTCTCCGCCGCCTCCCGCAAGGGCCTGCGCGAGCTGAACTTCGCGCTGGCGCAGATCGTCGCCGAGGCGCGCGCCGCCAAGCCGGTCGAGGAGTCGACCCGGATCGTGCTGCGGCCCAAGGCCGTGGACGACGAGGGATTCACCATCACCGAGGAGGACGGCGCCTACCGCATCCGCGGCACCAAGCCGGAGCGCTGGGTCCGCCAGACCGACTTCTCCAACGACGAGGCCGTCGGCTACCTCGCCGACCGGCTGGCCCGCCTCGGCGTCGAGGACAAGCTGTGGAAGGTCGGGGCGCACGAGGGCGACACCGTCATCATCGGCCCGGACGAGAACGCCGTCGTCTTCGACTGGGAGCCGACCATGGCCGCCGGCGCCGAGATGCTCGGCCGCCGCTGTGATTACACCCTCCTTTCGAGCCCGCGCCCGGAGGTCGGACGCCGACTCGAGAATCATAATT
>NZ_JBHWIJ010000430.1:0-5244 GCF_042732255.1 Kitasatospora sp. NPDC059803
CACCGTCCCAGCCGGCCCCGGGGCGCCTCTCAGCTCGCCTCGGAGCCCGCCGGCGGGACCGGGGCGGCCGCGCCGAGCAGCGCCGGCGAGGCGTAGCGGGACCAGGACAGGCAGCCGTCGGGCGGGCAGAACTCGGGGCGGCGCGGGTCGTGCCCGAGCTCGCGCAGCTTGGTGCGGACGGAGTCGGGGGTGCGGCCGAAGCGGGCGGCGATCCGGGCGATGGTCTCGCCGTCGTGGAAGCGCCGGACCAGCTCCTCCTCGTGCTGCGGGACCCAGGGGGCGCCGTGGCCGGGGTACAGCTCGCGCAGCACGTCGCGGTCGGGGATGGGCTCGGAGACGTCGGCGACGATCGCCAGCGCCCGCAGCGCGCGGTTGAGCGCGATCCGCAGCGAGGCGACGTCCTCGACCGGCAGGCGGAGCTTGCCCGAGGCGAGCGGCTGGGCGGCCGCCCCCTCGCGCCAGCCGGTCAGGGTGAGGGTGACCTCGCGGTCGTCGTCGCTGGCGAGTTCGATCCGAAAGACCTTGTCGCCCAGCGGGAGCTCGTTGAGGTGACGGAATGCCATGGCAGGACCCCCAAATGTCGTGCCAGGTACGCACCTTGGGGTGCGCCCTGAACACCTTCATTCTCTCGCGGGGGTCTGACAATTCCGGGGCCGGCGGCGGCCGCTCAGCCCTTCTCCATGTAGGCCGCGCGGTCCTCGTCGAGCAGGCTCTCCAGCGCGGTGCGCAGCTCCGGGTGGGCGGCCAGCTCGCGGTCCTCGGCGACCAGCCGGGTGGCCTCCGTCCGGGCGGTGAGGATGACCTCCTCGTCCTCCAGCACCGAGAGCACCTTGAGCGAGGACTTCACCCCGGACTGCGCCTGGCCCAGCACGTCGCCCTCGCGGCGCTGTTCGAGGTCGATCCGGGACAGCTCGAAGCCGTCCAGGGTGCCGGCCACCGCGTCCAGCCGGGCCCGGGCGGCGCTGCCCGCGGGCATGTCGCTGACCAGCAGGCACAGGCCCGCGGCGCTGCCGCGGCCGACCCGGCCGCGCAACTGGTGGAGCTGGGAGACGCCGAAGCGGTCGGCGTCCATGATGACCATCGCGGTCGAGTTGGGGACGTTGACGCCGACCTCGATGACGGTGGTGGCGACCAGCACGTCCACCTCGCCGGCCGTGAACCGGCGCATCACCTCGTCCTTGGCCTCCGGGGCCAGCCGGCCGTGCAGGATCTCCACCCGCAGGCCCTGCAACGGCCCCTCGACCAGCTTCCCGGCGGTCTCCACCACCGAGAGCGGGGGCCGCCGTTCGTCGCTCCCGGCACCGGCGTCGGCGACGTCCTCCAGGTCCTCCTCGGCCGCCTTCCGCTTCTTCTTCGGCTCGGCGGCGGGCTCCTCGTCCCCGATCCGGGGGCAGACCACGTACGCCTGGTGGCCCTTGGCGACCTCCTCGCGCACGCGCTCCCAGGCCCGGGTGAGGAAGTTGGGCTTCTCCAGCGCGGGGACGACGTGGGTGGAGATCGGCGAGCGGCCGGCCGGCAGCTGGTCGAGGACGGAGGTCTCCAAGTCCCCGAAGACGGTCATCGCGACGGTGCGCGGGATCGGGGTGGCGGTCATCACCAGCAGGTGCGGCGGCTGTTCGCCCTTGGCGCGCAGGGCGTCCCGCTGTTCGACGCCGAAGCGGTGCTGCTCGTCGACCACGACCAGGCCGAGGTCCTGGAACTGGACCTTGTCCTCGATCAGCGCGTGGGTGCCGATGGCGATGCCCGCGTCGCCGCAGGCCATGTCGAGCAGCGCCTGGCGGCGGGCCGGGACGCCCATGGAGCCGGTCAGCAGCACCACCCGGGTGCCGAGGTCGGAGCCGCCGAGCATGCCGCCCTCCGCCAGGTCGCCCATCATCTCGACGATCGAGCGGTGGTGCTGCTGGGCCAGCACCTCGGTGGGCGCGAGCAGCACCGCCTGGCCGTCCGCGTCGACCACGGCGAGCATGGCGCGCAGCGCGACCAGGGTCTTGCCGGAGCCGACCTCGCCCTGGAGCAGCCGGTGCATCGGGTGCTCGCTCGCGAGGTCGGCGGCGATCTCGGCGGACACCTTCTGCTGGCCCTCGGTGAGGGTGAACGGCAGCCGGGCGTCGAAGGCGTCCAGCAGGCCGCCCGCGCGGGCCCGGCGCGGGACGGCGGGCAGTGCGGACTCGGCGGCCCGGCGCTGGGCCAGGGCGACCTGGAGGACGAAGGCCTCGTCCCAGCGCAGCCGGCTCTGGGCGAGCTCGCGGTCGGCCTGGCCGCGCGGGCGGTGGATCAGCTCCAGCGCCTCGGGCAGCGGGATCAGCCCGTGCCGCTCGCGCAGTTCGGCGGGCAGTGGCTCGCCGACGTCGCCCAGGTGCTTGGTGAGGGCCGTCTCGATGCAGATCGACAGCTTCCAGCTGGGCATCTGCGCGCTGGCGCCGTAGACCGGGATGAGCCGGCCGGCGAACTGCCGGGCGGCGTCCGACCCGGCCTCCTCGTCGAGCAGCTGGTAGTCCGGCGAGACCAGCTGACGGCTGCGGTTGAAGACGCCGACCTTGCCCGCGAACAGGCCCTGGGCGCCGGACTTGAGCTCCTTCTGCCGCCAGCCCTGGTTGAAGAAGACCAGCGAGAGCCGGCTGCGGCCGTCGGTGACGACGACCTCCAGCCGGTCGCCCTTGCGGCCGCGGAACGGGATCAGGGTGACCTTCTCGATCCGGGCCAGCACGGTGACGTGCTCGTCGATCTCCAGCTCGTCCAGGCTGGTGAGCTGGCCGCGTTCGACGTAGCGGCGCGGATAGTGGTGCAGCAGGTCCCCGACCGTGCGCAGCTTGAGGCTGTCGGCGAGCACCTTCGCGGTGCGGTCGCCGACGAGTTTGGTCAGTGGTTCATCGAGAGCGCCCATCAGGCCCCTGTCTACACCACGGGGCCGACATTCCGGGCCCCGCGGCGTGCCCTACTCCACCCCGATGAGCAGCGGCGCGGACTCCTGGCCGCCGTGGAAGACCACCGCGTCGACCTCGGGCCGCCGGTGCCGGGCGTGCGCCACCAGGCGGTCGGCGAGCGCCTCGTCGGCGCCCTCGCCGAGGACCAGGGTGACGAGTTCGCCGCCCGCGCCGAGCATCCGGTCCAGCACGCTCGCCCCGACCTCGGCCAGCCCGGTGCCGATCACCGCGACGTCGCCGTCGATCAGGCCGAGCACGTCCCCGGCCTGGCAGACCCCGGCCATCGTCCAGGACTCCCCCTCGGCCACGGCGAGTTCGGCGTACCGGGTGGCGCCGGCCGCGGAGGTCATGGCGACCACGTCCTCGTCGAAGCGGCGGCCGCCCTCGTGCACCGCGAGCGCCGCCAGGCCCTGCACCGGCGAGCGGGTCGGCAGCACGGCGATCCGCACGCCCTCCTCGCGCAGCTGGTCGGCGGCGGC
The DNA here is from genome assembly GCF_042732255.1 of Kitasatospora sp. NPDC059803. Taxonomy (NCBI): domain Bacteria; kingdom Bacillati; phylum Actinomycetota; class Actinomycetes; order Kitasatosporales; family Streptomycetaceae; genus Kitasatospora; species Kitasatospora sp. NPDC059803. The sequence continues at coordinate 3,404 of NZ_JBHWIJ010000430.1, forward strand.
CCCGGCGGCGGCGCGCAGTTCGGGGTCGTTGAGCAGCAGGACGACCTCGCGGGCGGCCGAGCGGCGCACGGCGGCGGCGAGTTCGGCACTGGCCGGCGGACGGTCCGGGTCGGCGTGCAGGGCGACGGCGCCGGCCTGCTCGCACAGCTCGGCCAGCCCCCCGCCGGACACCACGCAGAGCACCGCGCGGGCCCGTTCCCGGCGTTCGCCGCGCTCGGCGGCGCTGCCGGCCCGGGCGGCGGCCTCGGCGAAGTGCGTGATCCGGATCTGGTGCGGCCGCCCGGCCTCGACCCCGGCCTCGACGGCGGCGCCCGCGTCGTCCACGTGGACGTGCACGTTCCACAGGCCGTCGCCGCCGCCGACCACCAGGGAGTCGCCGAGCGCTCCGAGCCGCTCGCGCAGCGCGGGCAGGGCCTCGTCGGGCGCGTCGAGCAGGTAGATCACCTCGAACGCGGGGTGGCCGGGGCCCGGCGGCCTCAGGTGCACCGCACAGCTCTCGACCGCCCGGACGTCCCCGCGCAGTGCGACCGGGCCCATCGGCTGCTGCCCGGCGACGGCGTCGGCGAGCGCGCCGAGCACGGCGACCAGGCCGCGCCCGCCGGCGTCCACGACCCCGTTCTCGGCCAGCACGGCGAGCTGTTCGGGGGTGTGCCGCAGCGCGTCCCGGGCGGCCCGGTAGGCGGTGTCGGCGACCTGCGCGAGCCCGTCCCCGGCCCGGACGGCCTCCCGGGCCGCGACCCGGGCGACGGTCAGCAGGGTGCCCTCGACGGGCTCCGCGACGGCCTGGTAGGCGGAGTCGGCGGCCCGTTGCAGGGCGGCCCGCAGCTGGTCGGCGCCGCCGCCCTCGGCGAGCGTCTCGGCGGTGCCGCGCAGCCACTGGGCGAGGATCACCCCGGAGTTGCCGCGGGCGCCGATCAGCGCGCCGCGGGCCATCGCCCGTGCGGTGTCGGCCAGGCCGGGGGCCGGGTCGGCGGCGGGGTCGGCGAAGCGGCTCTCCACCTCGGCGGCGGCGGACTCGACGGTCAGGTAGAGGTTGGTGCCGGTGTCGCCGTCCGGGACGGGATAGACGTTGAGCGCGTCGATCTCCTCGCGGGCCTGGCCGAGCGCACGCAGGGCGAGCTGGCACCAGGTGCGCACGGCCGGGGCGTCGAGCGTGTGCAGCACCAGGTCTCCTCCGGGTGGGACGCCGCGACGGCCTGCGGGGCAGCAGCACGGCCAAGGCCGCGGCGAGGGGTGATACCGGCAGGTTATCGGGGGCCGGGGAGGGTCGCCCGGACCGGCGACCGGAGCGATCACCCTGCCGGACATGGTAGTTTCGTTGAACCGGAACAGGCGTTGTATGCTCTTCCGGTTGCCTGGAACAATCCAGGCTCACCCCTCGGTCCGGTCAGGTTCACGCGAGTGCTCCGCTGGTCCAGCGGGGTTGTCGAACGTAAATGATCTGAAGTCTTGGAGTGACTCCTGTGGCTGCCAACTGCGACGTCTGCGGCAAGGGGCCGGGCTTCGGCAACAGCATCTCCCACTCGCACCGCCGTACCCCCCGTCGTTGGAACCCCAACATTCAGACGGTGCGCGCTGTGATTGGGCGGACGCCGAAGCGGCTCAACGTCTGCACCTCGTGCATCAAGGCCGGTAAGGTCTCGCGCTGACGCGCAGACCGGCATGCCGGTCCTCCAGTGATGGCGGGGTGGGACACCGTGTAACGCGGGTCGGGGTTTTTGTGGGCCGCGGGTACGGCCCCCCGCCCCCCGCCCCCGGGGGCGCCCCCGGGCCCCGGCTCCACGCCCCGCGGGCGCGGCGCGGGGCGGGGGGGGCGCGCCCCCGCCGGCCCGCCGCCGCGG
>NZ_JBHWIJ010000431.1:0-2023 GCF_042732255.1 Kitasatospora sp. NPDC059803
GCCCCCCCCCCCCCCCCCCCCCCGCGCCGCCGCGCCGCCCCGGGCCCGCGACGCGGCGCCGCCGGCCCCGGGCCGGGCCTCACGAACTCCCTTCGCCTGCCCGGAGGGCCGCCGCCCAGGCCGGAGCCCGAGGACCCGCCCTAGACTGGCTCCATGCCCCGGCTCAACGACCAGGTGCGGGAGCTGCTCCAGGAGTACGCCGACCTGATCAACATCACCGGCGGGGACGCCTTCCGGGCGCGGGCCTACGAGAAGGCCGCCCGCGCGGTGGGCGGCCACTCCGAGGACATCGCCGGCCTGGACGTCAAGGGCCTGCAGCAGATCCCCGGCGTCGGGAAGTCCACCGCCGAGAAGGTCGCCGAGTACCTCGCCACCGGGCGGATCGCCGCCCTGGAGGCCCTGCGCGCCGAAGTCCCGTCCGGGGTCCGGGAGATGACGGCCGTGCCCGGCGTCGGCCCCAAGCGTGCCCTCGCCCTCCACCGCGACCTGGGCATCTCCTCCGTCGACGACCTGGCCGAGGCGGTCCGCTCCGACCGGCTGTCCGGCGTGGCGGGCTTCGGCGAGCGCAGCGGCGAGAAGATCCTGCACGGCATCGAGTTGCTGCGGCGCTCCGGCGGCCGCACGCTGCTCGACGCGGCCACCGAACTGGCCGAGCAGCTCGTCGCCGCACTGTCCGCCGTGCCCGGCTGCACCCGCTGCGCGTACGCGGGGTCGCTGCGCCGGATGCGCGAGACGGTCGGCGACGTCGACGTGCTGGCGACCGCCGCCGACTCCGCCCCGCTGATGGCCGCGCTCACCGGACTCCCGTACGTGGCCGAGGTGATCGCGAGCGGTCCGACCAAGACCTCGGTGCGCACCACCGGGGGCGTGCAGGTGGACCTGCGGGTCGTCCCGGAGGAGGACTGGGGCGCGGCGCTCGTCTACTTCACCGGATCGAAGGCGCACAACATCAGGCTGCGCACGATGGCCGTCCGGGCCGGGCTGAAGCTCTCGGAGTACGGCCTGTTCCGGACCACCGCCGAAGGAGAGGGCCGCGAAGGAGAGGACGGCGAGAAAGAGGACGGCGCCAAGGTGGCGTCCGCGACCGAGGACGAGGTGTACGCGGCGCTCGGCCTGCCGTGGATCGCGCCGCCGCTGCGCGAGGACCGGGGCGAGATCGAGGCCGCCCTGCGCGGTGAACTCCCTGATCTGGTCCAGGAGTCGGACCTGCGCGGCGACCTGCACACGCACACCGACCTGACCGACGGCCTGGCCACCCTGGAAGAGATGATCGACACCGCGGCCGCCCGCGGCTACTCCTACTACGCCGTCACCGACCACGCGCCGGACCTGGTGATGCAGCGGATGACGGACGAGAAGATGCTCGCCCAGCGCGAGCGGCTGCGCCGACTCGCCGACCGCCACCGGAAGCTGCGCCTCCTGCACGGCACCGAGCTGAACATCGGCCCGGACGGCGGGGTGGACTGGCCGCCCGGGTTCCTGGCCGGCTTCGACGTCTGCGTGGCCTCCGTGCACTCGCACTTCACCGCCGACCGGGCCGCCCAGACCCGCCGGCTGATCCGCGCCTGCGAGAATCCGCACGTGCACGTCATCGGCCACCTCACCACCCGGAGGATCGGCCGCCGCGGCCCGATCGACGTCGACCTGGACGCGGTGTTCGCGGCCGCCGCGCGCACCGGCACCGCGATCGAGATCAACAGTTCCCCGCAGCGGCTCGACCTGCGCGACGAGGACGTCCTGCGGGCGAAGCGGCACGGCGTCCGCTTCGCGATCGACAGCGACGCCCACGCCACCGGGCAGCTCGCCTACCCGCGCTTCGGCATCGGTACGGCGCAGCGCGGCTGGCTCACCGCCGAGGACGTGATCAACACCTGGCCCTGGCAGCGGCTGAAACGTTTCCTCCGCAAGGACGCACTGCGCTGAGCGAGCCGCCGGGCACCCCGGTGGGGGGGCCCCCCCCCCCGGGCCGCCCCCCGGGCCGGGGCCACTGCCGCGCCCCCCCGGCCCCCCCCGGCCGCCCCGA
>NZ_JBHWIJ010000431.1:2033-5234 GCF_042732255.1 Kitasatospora sp. NPDC059803
AGCCCCTGCGCTGCGCCCCCCGCCGCCCACCGCGGGGGGCGCCCCCCCCGCCCGGGGCCGCCCACCGCACGGTCAGCTCGACGCCGCCCCGAGCCCACCCCGACTCAGCCCCGACGCAGCCCCGACGCAGCCTCAACGCCGCCCCGACACCGCCCCGAGCCCGCCCGACGCCGCCCCCGAGGCCACCGCTCCGCGAACGAGGTCACCGCTCCGCGAACGAGGCCCCCGGCGTGGCCAGCACCCGGGCCGCGCTGCGGTGCCCGAGGCCGGCGGCCAGGTGCAGGTCGCCGGTCTCCAGGAAGCCGGCCAGGAATCCCGCCGCGAAGGCGTCCCCGGCGCCGGTGAGGTCGCGCACCTCGCTCACCGGCGGCACGGGCACCGTGAACGGCGCGTCCCCGGGCACGTCGACGGTGGTCGCCTGGGCGCCGGCCTTGGTGACCACGGTGGTGGCCGCCAGCCGGGCCCGCTCCGGCCCCGGCAGCCCGCCCACCAGCAGGCCCAGGTACTCCGCCTCGGACCGGTTGGCGAACACGAAGGTCGGCGCCAACTCGGCCAGCAGGGCGAGGAAGCGCTCCCGCCCGTACTGCTCCAGCATGCCGGTCGAGGAGGCGTCCACCGAGGTGGTGCCGCCCGCCCGCCGGACCCGCACCAGCGCGTCCACCGCGGAGCGGCCGACCGGGTCGCCGTCGAAGGAGTAGGCGGGCACGTGCAGGTGGGTCAGGCCGGCCAGCCACTCGTCCGGCACCCGGTCCAGCAGCTTGGCCGCGCCGCGGTCGGGCAGCATGGTCCGTTCGCCGGCCTGGTCGATCAGGACCACGATGCTGCCGGTCTGGCCGCGCCGGGCGACCCGTACGTCCACGCCGTGCCCGGTCAGTTCGGCGACGATGCCGTCCCCGACCGGGTCGGCGCCGACGCAGCCGATGAACCGGGCCGGGTACTGACCGGCGGCGAAGCTCGCGACGTTCGCCGCGCTGCCGCCGCGCCGCCGGAAGACCTGGGCGCTGGAGTCGGTGCCGTGCCGCAGCGGGCCGTCGACCCAGACGACGATGTCCTCGACGAGGTCGCCGAGCACCCCCAGCACGGGTCAGGCCCCGCTGCGGGCGGCGGCCGCCAGCGCGGTCGCGATCTGGCCGCCGAGCCGGACGTTGCCCCGGTAGACCTCGACGTTGACCTCCAGGCTGCGGCCCTGGGTGTCGCGCTGGATGTGGTCGAGCAGGAACGGCGTGGAGGCGTTGCCGGTGACGCCCTGGCGCTCGGCCTCGGCCCAGGCGCGCTCCAGGATGCCGTCGAGCTCCTCCGGCGGCAGCTGCTTGGCGGGGTCCACCGGGTTGGCGATCAGGACGGCCTGCGGCAGGGCGAGGCGGTCGCGGGCCTCGATGAGCCGCGCGGCCTCCTCGGGCGACTCGACGCTGAAGTTGATCTCGTGGCCGGAGTCGGTGACGTAGAAGCCGGGGTACTTGCGGGTGCGGTAGCCGATGACCGGGATGTTGAAGGTCTCGAAGCGCTCCAGGGTGGCCCGGATGTCGAGGATCGACTTCACGCCCGCGCTGATCACGGTGACCGGCGTGGCGGCCAGGGTGGTCATGTCGGCCGACTCGTCGAAGCTCTCGGAGGCTCCGAAGTGGACGCCGCCGAGGCCGCCGGTGGAGAACACCCGGATGCCCGCCCGGTGGGCGAGGAAGGCGGTGGCGGCGACGGTGGTGCCGCCGTGGCGGCCGAGCGCGGCGACCACCGGCAGGTCGCGCAGGCTCACCTTGTCCAGGCCGTCCGTCGCGGACAGTTCGGTGATCTGCTCAGTGCTCAGACCGACCGTGGGTACGCCCGCGTGCACGCCGATGGTCGCCGGGACGACGCCCGCCTCGCGCAGCTGCCGCTCGGCCTCCAGCGCGACGGCCAGGTTGCGGGGGCGCGGCAGGCCGTGGGTGAAGATGGTCGACTCCAGCGCGACCACGGGCCGGCCGTCGGCCACGGCCTGCGCGACCTCCTCGGAGACGTGGATGGCCCGCGCGGAACGGGTGGCCGGCGCGGAGCCGGCGGCTTCGGGGGTGCTGGGGGGCAGTCCGGTCATGGTCGGATCTCTCTGTGAGATGCCACTGCGGTGGGGCAACGTGTCGCTCAGCGTATGGACGGTTCGCATCGGAATCCAGAATGAGTCCTGGGGCTTTCCATAGGCTCTGGCCTATGAGTTGACTTAGGCTTGGGCCATGGGCTTCACCTTGCGTCAACTTGAGGTCTTCCTCACCGTCGCCGAGACACTGCACTTCGGACGGGCCGCCGAACGGCTGCACATCTCCCAGCCGACGGTCAGCCAGGAGGTCGCCCGACTGGAGCGGACCGTCGGTGTCGAGCTCTTCGACCGCAGCCGCCGCTCGGTGGCGCTGACCGAGGCCGGCGAGGTGATGGCCGCCGAGAGCGCCCGGCTGCTCGGGCAGGCCCAGACGCTGCTGGCCCGGGTGCGGCTGCACGAGGAGTCCCGGCTGGGGACGGCCCGGATCGTCGCCTCCCCCAGCGTGGTGAACCGGCTGCTGCCCGCCGTGGTCAGCCGCGCCGAACAGGAGCTGCCCGCGCTCACCACCGCCGAGGTCGCCGTCGACACCGGCCAGGTCTCCACCGCACTGGCCGCCGAACTCGCCGACATCGGCCTCGGCCGCTTCCTCGACGAGGTGGCCGGCTACCGGCTGGAGCGGATCGCCGACGAGCCGGTACGGGTCGCCCTCGGCCGGGACCACCCGCTGGCCGGTCGGACGAGCGTGCGCCTCGGCGAACTGCGCGACCTGCCGCTGCTGCTGTGGCCGCGCGAGCAGCACCCGCGCTACTACGACCACGTGCTCGGCCTGTGCGCGGACCACGGCGTCGACCCGCCGGTGCTGGTCAGCCCGCCGCGGATCGTCGGCTCCCGGCTCTACCTGCTCGCCCGCAACCGCGCGTTCTCGCTGGTGCCCGGCTCGATGACCGGCCACCTCACCGAGGACGTGGCCACCGTCCGGCTGGACGGCCGGGCCACCCTGCCGCTGGAGATGCAGTGGCGGCTGGACGACCGCCGACCCCGGCTGGCCACCCTGCGCGACCTGATCCGGCAGGAGGCGGCGGCCCTGGAGGTCGACTAGAAGACTGATGAAGATGTTGGGTTCTGGCCCCGCCGCGTGTGCGGCGGGGCCAGACTCGTGTTGTGGCGATGGGGGTATGGTGCGGAGAGACTGT
>NZ_JBHWIJ010000432.1:0-5196 GCF_042732255.1 Kitasatospora sp. NPDC059803
CCGTATGCCGCACTACGCTGATCGGCGCCCCGGCCCGCCCGCCGGGGCGCCGCCCCCGCCCGAACCCGCCTGGAGCCCGCCGCGATGACCCTCACCCCGCCGCCCGCCGCCACCCCGCTGTTCGCCGCCGTGGACATCGGCGGCACCAAGATCGCCGGGGCGCTGGTCGACGGCCACGGGCGGCTGCGGCACCGGCTCCAACTGCCCACCCCGGCCCGGGAGCCGGGCGCGGCCGTGCTCGCCGTCGTGCACGAGGTGCTGGACCGGCTCGCCGGCACCGCCGACTGGACCGCCGTGACGGCCGTCGGGATCGGCAGCGCCGGCCCGGTCGACCTCGCCGCCGGCACCGTCAGCCCCGTCAACATCCCCGGCTGGCGCGACTTCCCGCTGGTCGCCGAGGTCGCCGCGCACCCGGCGGTGGCCGCCCGGCGGCTGCCCGTCCACCTGGCCGGGGACGGCGTCGCGATGGCCGCCGCCGAGCACTGGCAGGGCGCCGCCCTGGGCGCGGCCAACGCGCTGTGCCTGGTGGTGTCGACCGGGGTCGGCGCCGGGCTGGTACTCGACGGCGCCGTCCGTCCCGGCCCCAGCGGCAACGCCGGCCACCTCGGCCACATCAGCGTCGACCTGGACGGCGAGCCCTGCCCGTGCGGCTCGCGCGGCTGCCTGGAGGGCCTCGCCAGCGGCACCGCGATCGCCCGCCGGGCCCTCGCCGAGGGCTGGCGCCCGGCCGGGGAGGACCGCTCGGCCCGGGCCGTCGCCGCCGACGCCGAGGCGGGCGACCCGGTCGCGCTCGCCTCCTTCGACCGCGCCGCCCAGGCCCTCGCCGCCGGGATCGCCGCCACCGCGGCCCTGGTCGACCTCGACCGGGTGGTGGTCGGCGGCGGCGTCGCCACCGCCGGCGACGTCCTGTTCGCACCGCTCGCCCGCCACCTCGACCGCTACGCCACGCTGTCCTACATCCGCGGTCTCGACGTCCGCCGCGCCGAACTCGGCACCGATGCCGGGCTGATCGGCGCGGCCGCGCTCTGCCGCTGACCCGAACCCCTCGGAGGCCGCGCCATGTCGCTCCCGCCCTTCGCCCTGCTCCACAACCCGGTCCGCCCGTACGCGTGGGGCTCGCCCACCGCCATCCCCGCACTGACCGGCACCGCGCCGACCGGCGCCCCGCAGGCCGAACTGTGGATGGGCGCACACCCGTCGGCGCCCTCCGAGCTGCTGGCTCCGGACGGCGCCGGCGGACCGCAGCCGCTGGACGAACTCATCCAGCGGTACCCGAACGCCATGCTCGGGCCGGACACCGTGGGGCGGTTCGGCCCGGCGCTGCCGTTCCTGTTCAAAGTGCTGGCCGCCGACCGGGCGCTCTCCCTCCAGGTCCACCCGACCCGGACCCAGGCGGCGGCCGGGTACGCGGCCGAGGAGGCCCGCGGGGTCCCGCTCGACGCACCCGAGCGGGTCTTCAAGGACCCCGGGCACAAGCCCGAACTCATCTGCGCCCTCGGGGACTTCGAAGCACTGTGCGGATTCCGCCCGGCCCCCGACACGGCCCGGCTGCTGGACGCGCTCGCCGTCCCGCTGCTCGCCCGCTGGGCGGACGACCTGCGCGCGCACCCCGCCGCCGAGGTCCTGCCCGCACTGCTGCGCCGGGTCCTGGCCGAGGACCGTCCCACCGTCCCCCAACTCCGCGACATCACCAGGGCGTTGCACCGGCTCGCGGCCGAGGGCGGCCCGTTCGCCGAGGCCTGCGCCGGCTACGCCCGCGCCGCCGCGCAGTACCCCGGCGACCCGGGCCTGATCGCCGCGCTGCTGCTCAACCACGTCCGGCTCGCGGCGGGCCAGGCCCTCTACCTGGACGCCGGCGTGCCGCATGCCTACCTCCGGGGCGTGGGCGTGGAGTTGATGGCCAACTCGGACAACGTGCTGCGCTGCGGGCTCACCCCCAAGCACGTCGACGTCGACGGCCTGCTGGCGGTCACGTCCTTCCACACCGGTGAACCGCAGGTCCTCACGGCGCTCCCAGGAGACCGGTTCGAGGACGAATTCCCCTCCCCCGCCGAGGAGTTCCGACTCTCCCGGCTGCGCCCGGGCCCGGCCGCCGTCCGCGCCGAGCTGCCCACCCCGCAGATCCTGCTGTGCGCCGAGGGCCGCGCCCGACTGCACGCCCCCGGCTTCGCGGACCTCGACCTCCCCCGGGGCGCGTCCGTCTACCTGCGGCCGGGTGCCGGACCGGTCGAGCTGACCGGCCGGGGTGCGGAGCTGTTCCGGGCCACCACCGGCGCGCCGGCCCAGGCCGGCACCGGGTGGCCGAACAGCAGGTCGTAACCGTCCGGGAGCTGCTCGACCACGCGGTCGACCAGTTCCCCCGGGGCCAGGTCGGCGAGGGTGCCGAGCACGGCCCCGATGTCCCACGGCCCAGTCGCCTCGGTCGCGCCGTCGATCCAGCCGACCACACCGCGCACGAAGCGCTCGGCGGTCAGCGGTTCGGCGGCGGGCCCGGCATCGCGCAGCAGCGGGGCGTACGCCTCGGGCAGCGCGTCGGCGAGCTCGGCCCGTTCGGCCCCGACCAGGTGCTCACCGAGCAGTGCGAGCACGACCCGGATGGCGTGCTCCGCCTCCGCCTCGCTCGGGTACTCCCCGCAGTCGACGACGCGGGCGCGGAAGTCCTCCGGGGAGATGGTCATCGCGTCCTCCTTCCGGTCGGCGGGGACCGGCTGCGCTCCGCCCGGAAGCCGGAGGCCGAGAGCCGCCGGCCCTCGCGCGGACGATCCGATGGCCCGATGGCCCGGTGGCGGCGGACGGCTGATGGCGGACGGCCCGTGGCGGACGGCTGGTGGCGGCGAGGTCCGGTCGGCTGCGCCGTCACGGCCCGTGACCGCCTGGGGTTCGCCGGTGCCCGTGCTGCTCAGCGTACTGCGGCACGGCGGCAGGGAGACCGGCCGGACGGATCGACGCCGTTGTCGATCACGTCGCCGGCCCGCGCCCTGCCCGGCGCGGGGCCACCAGGGGCCCGGGTGTCAGGCCGCCGAGGCCCGACACCGTCTGCGGGTGCGGTGCGGCAGAGCGGCGCCCGTGCGGGCCGCCACCCGCTGCGGCGGCGGCGCCGTGACCGGCACGGCCGGTGCGGTGGGCACAGCAGGCACAGCCGGCACGGCGGGGGCCCGCACCTCGTCCGGCATAAACGCCTCGAGAAAACGCCGCTCGTTCGAACTGAGTTTGCGCGAGCGGCCGGATTCACGGTCCCGCGCGACCACCACGGTCCTGGCCCGCATAAAGGTGTGCGGGTCACGGCAGACATCCACCACGATATGCGTGGAACTCCGCCCGATCCGTTCAACCGTCAACTGCACCGACAATGGCTCGGGCCGGTGGTACAACTGCTCCAGAAAATCGATCTCGTGTCGCGCGATAATGAATCCGGACGGGAACAGGGCGTCCCGGACGGCGGTCTCGTGGTGGCAGAACATGTCGTAAATCCCCTCCTGGACGTAGCCGACCAGCCGGGCGTTGTTGATGTGCCCGTTCTCGTCGACGTCGCTCCACCGGGTGGGGCAGGACAGCACGTGCACGCCCAGGTGCAGCGCGCTCACTGCTGCGTCAGCCCGGCGCCGGTCGCGGCGGGGAGCAGTGCCCGGCGCAACCTGGCGTAGTAACCGGACTGTTCCGCCGCCATCCGGGCCGCCGTCCAACCCTCCTCGGCCGCTTCCGCGGCGACCTGGACGACCAGGCTGTCGAGCACCGCGTCAACCGACCGGCAGAGTTCGGCGACCGCCGCGAGACGCTCGGTGACATCCGCGCCTCCGGCCGCGCCCCGGGCCGGGAAAGCGGCCAGCGATTCCGCCGCGAGTTGCAGGTCGTCGACGGTGTCCGGCATTTTCTCCGGCATGTTTTCCGGCATCAAATTCGACACGTTTTTCTCCATGACTCAATCCGGCCATTACGGCCCGGTAGCTAGTGTTCGAATACACCGAATCGGTGTCGGCCCCCCGACGCCTTCGACGCTATCCCAGCCGACACGGTGGACGGATGGTTTACGGACGGCGACGGGAAACTCACTTCTATTGGAGTAGTTTGCCGGGGTACACAATATGCCCCATCATCCGAATGCCGTCGGCAGAACGGGTGGCATCGCCGACCCGAACCCCGAAACCGGCACCTGCGCGTCGCAAATCTGCTACCAGCCTCCCCACCACCTCGCCTTGTAGAGGTGCGTCCCGCGCAGGGTCCGCGTACCGTCCGGCCGGTGCAGGGTGATCACCGAGGTGCACCAGGAGCACGGCCCGCTGTGGTCGGGGGCCACGGTCAGCAGCCGTCCGGTGCCGGGCTCGTCCCCGACGCTCTTCACGTCCCGGACGGCTGCGGGGTCGTCCAGCCGCACGGCGGTGAAGCGGTCGGCCGCCGGGTCGTACCGCCACAGGCCGGTCAGCGTGCTCACCCAGAACCGCCCCGGCTCGGCCAGCACCGGCGCGAGGTCGTGCCCGCCGTGGTCGGGCAGCGGCGTCGACCGGACGGCGGTCAGGGTGGGCGCCGCCGGGGTACCGCCCACCCGCAGCGCGGTCAGCACGTCGTCGCCGAGCACCCAGAGCAGGCCCGTCCGGCCGTCCCAGTGCACGCCGTGCGCGCCCGGGAGCGGGTAGCCGGCGTGGGCGGTGGCACGCGGCCCCTGCGAGGCCGCGTACAGCCGCACCCACCCGCCACCGCTCGCCGCGACCGCGACGTTGCCGTCCGGCAGCAGCTCGATGCTGTGCGGATTGGCCGCCCCGCCCAGGTCCGCCGCCCAGCGCGTCGCGCCGGTGGTGGTGTCCACGACGGCGGCCAGGCCGCCGGAGGCGGTGGTCAGCAGGTAGCGCCGGCCCTGCCGGACCCGGCTCTTCGCCTCGTCCGGATTCGTCCAGCTCCGCGCGGGCGCCAGGTCCGCGAGCCCGGCCGCCCGGTCGGCGCTCCAGCCCCACACGACCGGCAGCCGCCCCGGGCCCCGGTAGGCCATCAGCTCCTCGGCGCTCTGCAGCACCAGGACGCTACGGGACTCCTGGTCCACCACCACGACCGCCCACCCGGGCGACCTGGCCTGCGCGCCGGTCGCCGGCACGCAGAACAGCAGGACGCACAGGGCGCACAGGGCCGCCAGCCTTCTCCTCAGCACGCCCCCACCGTGCTTGCTCCCGGGCCGGTTTGCACGGTGGAGCGACCGAACGGCCGTGT
>NZ_JBHWIJ010000433.1:0-5190 GCF_042732255.1 Kitasatospora sp. NPDC059803
ATCGCCCCCCGCACACCGCTGGCGCTTTGTTGGCTCCGCGGGTGGGGTGTGGTTTTTGCACTTCTTGTGGGGGGTGTGGCCGCTGCACCACCCCCCCCCCGCCGAAGTTTCGGTGTCAGGCGCCGTTGAGGGCGTAGGTGCGGAAGGTGGCCAGCAGGGGGAGGACCTCGGTCTGGCTCGGGTCCTCGGTCACGGCGCGCATGGAGTCGATCACCGCGTGGGCGATGGCCTTGGTCACCGCCAGGTCGTCCCGGGGCGCGAGGGTGCCCCAGGTCTTCAGGGCCTGGGTGAGCAGGGCGCTCATCCGGGCGCCGATGTTGGAGCTCACCGCGTCGGAGAGTTCGGCGAGCTCCTCGTCGCTCATGGTGGACCGCAGGCCGAAGGCCAGGGCCATCAGGGTGTCCATCGCGTGCTCGCCGTACGCGGCGACCAGCGCCGGGAGCGACCGCTCGTCCGCACCGCCCGCGGCGAGGGCGGACAGCGCCTCGTCGTCGTCCTTCCACGCAGCCTCCAGGGCGGCCAGGGCCCGAAGAGACTCGTCTACCGTCATCCCGTCTGTCATAGGAGGAACGGTATTGAGCCCGTAGCGTCCGAACCCAGGGTTCGGGCGCCGGAATCACACCTTCGAGCGAAGCCGGGCCTATTCGGGCCGATGGGTGTGCGCGAAGTGCTTCGCGTCCCAGCTGCCGCCCAGCTCCGGGGCGAGCGAGGCGACGGCGAGGGCGGCGAAGTCCGCGGCGGCTGCGGCGCGTTCCGGCAGGGCGCCGAGCAGCGGGGCGCCGGCCGAGCGCGGCAGGTCGGCGAGGTTGCAGCGCTCGGCGAGCCCGGGGGCGGTGGGCCAGGAGCCGACGAGCACGCCCGCGAGCGGCAGCCGGCGGGCGGCCAGGGCCTCCGCGGAGAGCGCGACGATGTTCAGTGTGCCCAGCCCGGCGGAGGCGACGAGCAGGACCTCGGCCGGCAGCCCGGCGTCCAGGACGGCCCGGGCCTGGTCGGCCAGGGTGCGGCCCTCGTCGTCGTAGCGGACGAGCAGCCCGCCCGCGCCCTCGACCAGCACCAGGTCGTGCCCGGCGGCCAGTTCGGCGACGGCGTCGGCCACCTCGGCGGGGGAGAGGAAGGGCATCCCGGCCCGCCGGGCGGCGGTGTCGGGCGCCAGCGGCTCCGGGTAGCGCACGAGTTCACGGATCGTCAGGTCACCGGCCAGGCGCCGGACTTCATCGGCGTCGCCGGGTTCGCCGGGGGCGATCCCGGTCTGCCCGGGCTTGAGCACCGCGACCCGCAGGCCGGCCTGCAGCGCGGCCGAGGCGACCGCCGCCGTGGCGACCGTCTTGCCGACCTCGGTGTTGGTGCCCGTCATGAACAGGATCCGCGCGCTCATCCGGCCACCGCCGCAGCGGTCACGGCGTCGGCGATGCGTGCCACGTCCTCGTCCTCCGTCACGTAGGGGGGCATGGTGTAGATCAGGTCCCGGAAGGGGCGCAGCCAGACGCCGGCCCGGGCGGCCGCCTCGGTGGCCGCCGGGACGTTCACCGGGTGGTCCAGCTGGACGACGCCGATGGCGCCCTGGACCCGGACGTCCCGGACGCCCGGGAGGTCGGCGGCGGCCGCGAGCCCGTCGGCCAGTCCGGCCTCGATGCGCTTGACCCCGACCGCCCAGTCCTGACCGAGTAGCAGCTTCAGCGAGGCGTTGGCGGCCGCGCAGGCCAGCGGGTTGCCCATGAAGGTCGGCCCGTGCGCGAGCACCGGCATCTCGCCGCGGCTGATGCCGTCGGCGATCTCGCCGGTGCACAGCGCGGCGGCGAGGGTCAGGTAGCCGCCGGTGAGCGCCTTGCCCAGGCACATCACGTCCGGCGAGACGCCCGCGTGGTCGGCGGCGAACAGTGCGCCGCTGCGGCCGAATCCGGTGGCGATCTCGTCGAAGACGAGCAGCACCCCGTACCGGTCGCAGAGTTCGCGCAGCATCCGCAGGTAGGCGGGGGAGTGGAACTGCATCCCGCCGGCGCCCTGCACCACCGGTTCGACGATGACGGCGGCCAGCTCGTCGGCGTGCCGGGCCATCAGCTCCTCGAACTCGGCCGCGTACCCGGCGTCGAGCGGGGCGTCGAACCCGGCCGGCGGCTGCGGGGCGAACAGCTGCCCGGGCAGCACCCCGCCCCACAGGTGGTGCATGCCGCCGTCCGGATCGCAGACGGACATCGGGTGGAAGGTGTCGCCGTGGTACCCGCCGCGCCAGGTCAGCAGCCGGCGCTTGGCCGGGCGGCCGGTGGACTGCCAGTACTGGAGGCACATCTTCAGCGCGACCTCGACGGCCACCGAGCCCGAGTCGGCGAGGAAGACGTGCTGCAGCGGCTCGGGCGTGATCTCGACCAGCGTCGCCGCCAGCCGGACGGCGGGCTCGTGGGTGAGCCCGCCGAACATGACGTGGCTCATCCGCCCCAGCTGCTCGCGCACGGCCTCGTCCAGCACCGGGTGCCGGTAGCCGTGGATGGCCGCCCACCAGGACGACATCCCGTCGACGAGCTCGCGCCGCCCGCCCGCGACGGGCTCGGCGAGGCGCAGCCGGACCCCCGAGGCGGATTCGACCACGTACGGGGTGGCGGTGCCGGGCATCGGCCCGTACGGGTGCCAGACGTGGGCGCGGTCGAGGGCGAGCAGCGTGTCCGCGGACAGCTGGGGCATGATGCGTCAGTCTCCAGAACTATCAGGCATTGGGCGCGAGTTCGGTGCCGGCGCCGCGCAGCCGGACCTTGACGAGGTCGCTGCGCAGCTCCCCGTCCGAGGCGTCCGAGGCGTCGGCGGCGTCGACCGCGACGGGGGCGTCGGCCGGGGCGTGCGCGTGTCCGCCGCACGGGCCGCAGCCGCCGCCGCTGCCGCAGGCCGAGGCCGCGGTGCCGCAGGAGGAGGCCGCCGCAATGTCCGCGCGGTGGCGGGGCAGGGTGGCCTCGCCGGCGCCCTCGACCTCGAACCCGGCGTCCTTGATCATGTCGAGGTCGGTCTGCCCGGCCTGGCCCTCGCTGGTCAGGTAGTCGCCGAGGAAGATCGAGTTGGCGAGGTGCAGGCCGAGCGGCTGCATCGAGCGCAGGTGCACCTCGCGGCCGCCGGCGATCCGCACCTCGGTGTCCGGGTTGACGAAGCGGACCATCGCCAGGATGCGCAGGCAGCGCTGCGGGCTGAGGTTCCACTCCTTGGCGAGCGGGGTGCCCTCGAACGGGATCAGGAAGTTGACCGGGACGGAGTCCGAGCCGAGCTCGCGCAGCGCGAACACCACGTCGACCAGGTCCTCGTCGCTCTCGCCCATGCCGGCGATCAGGCCGGAGCAGGCGGACAGGCCCGCGCCGTGCGCCTTCTGCACGGTGTCCACCCGGTCCGCGTAGGTGTGGGTGGTGGTGATGTCGCCGTAGGTCTTCTCGGAGGTGTTGAGGTTGTGGTTGTAGGCGTCGGCGCCGGCCGCCTTCAGCCGCTCCGCCTGGTTGTCGGAGAGCAGGCCGAGGCAGACGCAGATCTCGACCTCGGGGTCGGCGTCCTTGATGGCGGCCATGGTGTCGGTGACCCGGTCGATGTCGCGGTCCGTGGGGCCGCGGCCGCTGGCGACCAGGCACACGCGCTTGGCGCCGCCGGCCACCCCGGCGCGGGCCGCCTCGGCGGCCTGGTCGGGCTTGAGCCAGGTGTACTTGAGGATCTCGGCCTTGGAGCCCAGCCGCTGCGAGCAGTAGTTGCAGTCCTCCGGGCAGAGCCCGCTCTTGAGGTTCACCAGGTAGTTGAGCTTCACGCGTCGGCCGAACCACCTCCGGCGGACCTTGCCGGCCGCGGCGACGACGTCCAGCAGCTCGTCGTCGGTGGTGGCGAGGACGGCCAGGGCCTCCTCGCGGGTCGGGACTTCGCCGCGCAGGCCCTTGGCGGTGAGGGTATCGAGCAGATCCATGGGGCCGATCCTGCCTGGTGGCGCTCGAATGGCGCCAGAGGGAACCCGCCAGAAGATCGGCGGAAGGATGTGCCACTTGCCACAGTGTCGAAGCTCACGGTGTCGTCGCTGGTCACAAGCTTGACGCCGGTGCGAATCGGAGGTTACCGGCCGGTAGGGCGCGGTCGCGGCGAAGGGCCGGGGAGACCGGCGCGGGGCGGTCGCCGGTACGCGCGCCGGACGGTCGCGGGCGCCGGCACGCGGCGGTGACCGGCAACCCCCCACCCCGTGATCCACGCCACCCGACGGTTGCTTAGAATCTGCGCCATGACCACGCAGGGGGAGCGCACCCCGACTCCGGGAGAGGGCCAGAACGGCCAGGCAGTGCGGCGGACCGGCGGGGCCCCCGCCGGCGCGGGCACGGACCTGAGCGGCAGTCGGGTCGGTGGCAGGGGCAGGCGGCTGACGGCCCGCCGGGCCGTGGGCTGGGTCGTCGTGGTGGGAGTGGTGGCCGCCGGCGGATGGATCATCACCCGCCCGATGCCCGGCGACTACATACCCGGGCTCGGCCCGTCCAGCAAGGACGCGGCCAGGACGCCGCCGGTGGTGGGGACCCCGCCGCCGCGCACCGACCCCGAGGGCCTCAATGCCGACAGCCTCTTCCCCGCCCAGCGGCCGGTCGAGGCCGCCGGGTACAAGGCCCGGCGTGGCGCCATCCGGCAGGGCGGCAACTGCACCGAGGTGCTGCAGGACCGCACCCAGGAACTGCTCAAGGACACCGGCTGCCAGGCCTACCTGACCGTCAGCTTCACCGGCCAGGACCGCCCGGTGCTCAGCAGTGTCACCGTCCTGCGCTTCGGCGACCAGACCGCCGCCACCCGGGCCGCCGACACCCTGCGCGGCAAGCCCGGCGCGCTCGCCTTCATCCTTCCGGACACCAACGCCGCCCCCGCGCCGTCCTCCGGCGGGCCCAAGTCGGCCGAGCCGCGGGTTGAGGCGGTCGGGCACTACGTGACGGTGGTGAGCTCCCGGCTCAGCGACGCCCGCACGCCCGGCCCCGGCACCCAGTCCACCCCGGCCTCGACGCCGTCGGGCCCGGCGCTCACCACCGAGCAGACCCTGGAGGAGGCGACCCGCGCGCTCTCCTACGCGGCGGGCGCGCCGTTCGTCTGGATGTGACGCCGCGGGGGGCCCCCCCCCCCGGGGGGGGGGGGCCCCCCCCCCCCGCGGGGGGGGGGGGGGCGCCCCCCCCCCCCCCGCCCCCCCCCCCCCCCCCCCCCCCCCCCCCCCCC
>NZ_JBHWIJ010000434.1:0-2380 GCF_042732255.1 Kitasatospora sp. NPDC059803
GGATGGCCCACCCTCCTCCCCAAACACACCATCCCCAACCAACACACCAAAGCCACCCACAACGCCCTCACCAACCTCAACCACCAACTCACACACGGCGCCAACGCAGACGCAGACAGGAGCACCTCGTGACCACCACCGCCGAAGTCACCATCACCGACCTCGCTACCACCACTCCCGACGGCGCCCGCCTCACCGTCGCCATCCACCACCCCGCCCACATCGACCCCCACGACACCACCGCCACCACCACGCCCCTGATCGTCCTCGCCCACGGCTGGGGCGCCACCCACACCGTCTGGCACGCCACCGCCCGGCTGCTGGCCGCCCAGGGCCACACCGTCGCCGCCTACGACCAGCGCGGCCACGGCACCAGCACCCTTGGCTCCAACGCCCTCACCATCCAGCAACTCGGGCACGACCTCGCCACCGTCGCGGACGCCCTCGCCCCCCACCGCCCCGTCGTCGTCGCCGGCCACTCAGGCGGCGGTTACGCCGCGCTCGCCTATGCCACCCAGCTCTACGCCGACGCCCCCCGCAGCGCGCCCCAGCGCCTCGTCGGCCTGCTCCTCGCCGCCAGCGCCGCCGACGACCAGCAGACTCCTCCGGGCGAACTCCGCATCATGAAGACGAAGGTCTTCCAGCGCGCCCTCAGGAACCCCCGCCTCGGCCGCCAGCTCCTCAAGAAGACCCTCCACCCCAACACCCCCGCTCACACCCAGGAGACCAACCGGCGCCTCTTCGCCAACACCGACCCCCACACCCGTCTCACCACCTTCGCCTCCACCAGCACCATGGACCACACCCCACACCTCCGCCACATCACCACCCCCACCACGATCCTCCGCGGCACCCACGACACCTCCGTCAGCCAGACCCACATCCGCACCCTCCAGACCCACCTCCCCAACACCACCGTCGACACCCTCTCCGACGCCGGCCACATCCTCCCGCTCGAAGCCCCTCACCAACTCGCCCGCCAGATCCACCAACTCACACTCACTTCGCAGCGGTGACCACCACCACCCTCACCACCGAGCTGGGCAGGCTCCTGCCGCCAACTGTCCACTGCACCGAGGCCTTCGGGCCGCCGCCCCAGGGCGCGCTCCTTCCTGCGGAGCGCGCCCACATCAGTGGCCGATCGCCCCGCAGGCAGCGGCAGTTCACCGCCGCCCGTACGCTCGCCCGTCGCGCTCTCGCCCAGCTCGGCCACCCGCCGGTCCCGCTCCTCCCGGGGCCGGGCGGGGCCCCCGAGTGGCCGTCGGGGACCGTCGGGAGCATCACCCACTGCGACGGTTACACCGCTTGCGCTGCGGCGCACACGGCCGATGTCGTCTCGCTCGGCATCGACGCCGAGCCTGCTCTACCGCTCCCCGACGGGGTCCTCGCCCTCACCGCTTCCGAGGACGAACGTCACCGGCTCGACCGGCTACCTCACGGCCAAGTCCCTTGGGACAGACTGCTCTTCAGCGCCAAGGAGGCCACCTACAAGGCCTGCTACCCGCTCACCCGACGCTGGACCGGTCTGGCCGGCATCTCCGTACGCCTCCACCCCGACCGCACCTTCACCGCCCACCACCCCCACCTGCCCGGTCGCTGCCAGGGCCGCTGGACCACCACCGGTGCCATCCTCCTCACGACCCTCACCATCCCGCACGGGACGACGACCGGTTGAGCGCGCAGCACCGCAGTACCGAAGCACCACCGAACCGCGAACCGGCCGCCGCAGGGCCTACAGGCCCCGCCCCCCCACGTGCGGCGGAGGAGCGAGGCCGACACGGGGGCGAGGGGGCGAGGGGACAGCTGACGGATCCGGTCAGCGGGACGATCCGAGGGACAGGACAGGGAGCCCCGGCCCATGGACCTGCCCCGCCCGGGCGCTCGCCCTCAACGGGCGGGGCCCGCCGGGCCGTTGTCGGCCGTGCGCACCGCTTCGATGAACCCCGTGGTGCTCGGGCCCGAGCCGGGCGGGAAGGGGCGGCCGTACGCGGCGGCGACCTCATCGAGCAGGGTGAGCCGGGTGGTCCAGCCGTGGGCGTCGAGCCACTCGTGGGTCTGGGGGCCGAGGCCGCCCTGCCACAGGTCGGTGATGTGGGCGAGGGTCGGGTCCTGCGGGGTGCTGGTCACGTCCCGGCCCTTTTCGAGCAGCAGTCGGCTGCCCGGCGCGGAGAGGGTGCCGACGGCGGTGAGCAGGCCGGCCGCCTGGTCGGCGGTGAGGTAGACCAGCAGTCCTTCGGCCAGCCAGGCGGTGGGCCGCTCCGGGTCGAAGCCGGCTTCGACGAGGCGGCGCGGCCCGGCCGTGTCGAGCTGGTCGCCGGGCCGCGTGGTGCGTTCGCCGCCCGGGTCGGCGCCGCGTTGGTCCAGGACGTGCTGTGTGATG
>NZ_JBHWIJ010000434.1:2390-5189 GCF_042732255.1 Kitasatospora sp. NPDC059803
GCTACCCGATCCGCTCGGCTTGGCGCACTCCCGCGATCCCCCAGCCACTTCCCCCCGCGGTCGCCCCCGCCGGGGGGGCGCCCCCCCGGCCCGACGCCCCCATCGACGTGGCGGCGCGGCCAGTCCGAGTCCAGCAGGTCGCCGGGCAGCGTGGTGCGTTCGCCGGCCGGGTCGGCGCCGAGTTCGTCCAGGACGTGCTGTTTGAAGGTCAGGACGGGCGCGAGGTCGAGTTCGAAGAGGCGGGTGCCGGACGGCCAGTCGAGCCGGTAGGCGCGGGCGTCCAGGCCTGCTGCGAGCAGGACGACCTGGTCCGCGCCGGCGGCGAGCAGACGGTCGTCGTAGAAGCGGGTGCGCAGGATGCCGTGGACCACCAGGCCTTTGGCGAGGCCGCTCGCCGGTCCCGAGGTGGGCATCGGCATGCCGGAGGCGGTGACGAAGGCGGCGGCGTAGGGGTCGGTGAAGAGCGGTTCGGGGCGGGAGCTCTCGTAGGCGCGCACCAGCGCGACGGACAGGGCCGTACGGGAGACCGGGCTCAGCGGGTCGGTGGTCGTCATGCCCGGGAATCTACCCCGGCGCCGAGTCGGCCGGGCCGGCACTCCCCTCACCGGTCCGGACGGGCACCTGGCCTGCGGGGGAAGCGAGTTGACGCAACGCCACGAGGTCACGTCAACAGGTGCCGCCAGCGGTCGGCGGACTCCACCATGTCCTGGATGACGCGTTCCAGGAACGTCCCGCCCCTGGCGAGCCGCTGCCCCACGGGGCTGTCGGGCCCGAACTCCGCCGCGGCCGTCATCGCGATCTGGGCCGTCCCGAGCGTCTCCCGCGAGCCGATCATGATCGAGTGGTACCAGGCCTCGTCGTCGACCACGTAGATGTCGCGACGCCGCTGCGGGTCGCGTTCGCGCCGGACGTACCCGTGCTGGACCAGGTAGTTCACGGCCACGGAGACGGAGGCCGCGCTGACGTTCAGCCTGCGGGTCAGCTCGGCCGCGGTGCGCCTGCCGTCCTCGGACAGCAGCAGGTCGACGTGCACGCGCGCCGTCATCCTCGGCAGCCCCGTCCTGACCGCCATGTCGATGATCTCCTCTCCTGTCGGGCTGCCCGAGGGCCCGTCCGCGGGTGGCGGTGCCGGGGTGCCGCGCCGCGCGCGCTGGACCGTCGCCCGGTGCGCCTGTTCGGGCCGGTAGCCGCTGGGGCCGCCGTTGCGTCCGATCTCCCGGCTGATCGTCGAGGTCGGCCGGTCGAGCCGTCTGGCGATCTCGGCGTAGGAGAGCCCGTCGGCGAGTCCGGCCGCGATGCGCTGGCGGTCCTGCTGGGTCAGTCGTCCTCCTGGCATGCCGCCAGTATTGCCTTCGCATTCATTCATTGCAATGCGGCATTGCATTCGACTTCAGCGTCATTGCATCAATTTACGGCTTTTCACCTGGGAATACTCCTTCACCCGATTGCGACCATGCTGAATGCAACGTAGCTTTCGAATAGTCCCGAAGACGCATTTCCGCGAGATGAGGAACGGTCATGGGTGAATCCGTCCACACCGTCACGACGCTGCCGACGGCGCGCCCGCCCGGCTGCCCCTTCGACCCGCCGGCCGAGCTGACCGACGCCCGACGGCACGGCCCGATCAGCCGCTACACCCACCCCGGCGGGGCGGCCGGCTGGCTGATCACCGGGTACGAGCTGGTCAGGTCGGTCCTGGCCGACCCGCGGTTCAGCTCGCGCAAGGAGCTCATCAACGTGGGCGACTTCGAGATTCCTCCGGCTCCGCCCGGCGAGTTCCTCCTCATGGACGACCCGCAGCACGGGCGCTACCGGAAGCCGCTGGTGGGCAAGTTCACCGTGCGGCGGATGCGGCTGCTCGCCGAGCGCATCGAGCAGATCACCGCCGAGTGCCTGGACGCCATGGAGGCGGCCGGGCCGTCGGCGGACCTGGTGACCGCGTTCGCCAAGCCCATCCCCGCCATCGTGATCTGCGAGCTGCTGGGGGTGCCGTACGAGGACCGCGGCTCCTTCCAGGAGCAGATCGACTCGTTCGTGAACGGGGAGACGAGCGACGAGGAGCTGATCGCGGCCTACACGGCGACCCAGCAGTACCTCGCGGAGCTGGTGGCCGCCAAGCGCGCGAACCCCACCGACGACGTGCTCAGCGACCTCATGGACAGCGACCTCACCGATGAGGAGCTGAGGGGCGTCAGCCTGATCCTGTTGGCGGCCGGGCTCGACACCACCGCGAACATGCTGGCGCTGGGCACCTTCGCGCTGCTGCAGAACCCGGCGCAGCTGGCCGACCTGCGCGCCGATCCCACGCTCACCGGCCGGGCCGTCGAGGAACTGCTGCGGTACCTGAGCGTCGCCAAGTCGTTCATGAGGACGGCGCTGGAGGACGTCGAGGTGGGCGGCCAGACCATCAAAGCCGGCACGACGGTCATCCTGTCGTACAACACCGCCAACCGTGACCCCGAGCGCTTCGCCGATCCCCACGTGCTCGACTTCCGGCGGCAGTACGGCGGGCACCTGGCCTTCGGCCACGGCGTCCACCAGTGCCTGGGGCAGCAGCTGGCCCGCGTCGAGCTGAGCGTCGCGATCACCGCCCTGGTCAAGCGCTTCCCCACGCTGCGCCTGGCCGTACCGGCGGAGGAGGTCGGCCTGCGGCCGGAGACCGCGGACATCTACGGGGTGAAGAGCCTCCCGGTCACCTGGGACGTGTGACCACGAACCAGACCGGGCGAGGTCGAGGCCAGGGTCGGGGGCGGCGCCGGGAGCCGGAGCGGCCCGGCACACCCACGGGGGGTGTGCCGG
>NZ_JBHWIJ010000435.1:0-5167 GCF_042732255.1 Kitasatospora sp. NPDC059803
GAAATGCAGTTCCTCCTCGCAACCTGGGCCGGCGCCTGCCCCACCTGCCACCGCGACATACCCAAATCCATACAAACCTGACCAAGCCCTACTAGTGCACCGACGTTGAAGCCGACAGCACTTCTCCTCGCTCTACCTTCTGACCTAGGACACAGGTTGAGTGCTCTAGGGAGTTCGCAGTGGCGGTTCGCAAGAGGTCTCGCGCGACGATCTGCCGGCCGAAGGCCGGCGAGGTCGTCAAGGACCTTACGGGCACAGGCATCAAGCGCTTCCAGGTGGTGATCTACCTGGCCAAGGCCAGTCCTGCCTTCCCCGAGTTGGAGATGCGCAGCTGCGAGGAGTACGCGCTCGCCTTCGGGTGGACGGTGGCCCTCACCGTCGTCGATGACGAGATGGAGAAGCCCCCGGACCAACGTCCCCTGCTTCTGGCCGCCTTGCAGATGATCCAGAACCTGGGCGCCGGAGCGATCCTGATCCCGTCCAGGGCGACCGTCTCCCCCATCGACGGCGAGTTCGACGAATTCTCCCGGCGGGTCGAGAAGGTCGGCGGGTTCATCCAGGTGACCCGCCGATGAGCCGGCGATACGGGATCGTTCCCGCCGACGCCGCTCACGGGGCCTCGTACCCGGTCTGGGTCATCCAGGACCACAAGACCGGCCAACTGGTGAAGGCGCTGCCTCCCCACTCCGAACCGCTGCGCTTCTACTCGTACGACCGGGCGGAGCGATGGGTGAGCGCCAATGAGAAACCCCGCCCGGACTTCACGGCTGCCGGGTGACCGTCAGACACACGCCAGGTTCCGGGGGCGGTCGGAGGGCTCGAAGTTCAGCGCACTGGCTTGGGGGCGGGTGAGGGGGACGGGGCGCCCGCCCAGCGGTGCAGGGCGGCTTCGAGGGCGGCAGCGTCGGCGGCGGCGGCGGTGTCGGTGGTGTCGCAGGCCCAGGCGACCACTCCGTCCGGGCGGACGAGGACTGCGGTCGGTGTCGCGCTGTCGTCGGTCACAGCGGTCACAGCGGTCACCCGCCTGGGCCAGTCCGAGGCGAGGCGGGTGAACGCGCCGTCCGCCGTGCGGTCGAGCAGCAGGAACCCGCCGCCGTGGCCGTGGTCGACCAGCCGGGAGCCGTCCCCCAGCCACAGGTCGGGGACGTACCGCCCGACCAGCGGGTGGTCGCCGGGCAGGTCGATGCGCTGCGTCACCCCGGAGATCTTCTTGACCGCGTGGGTCGCGCCCGCCCCGGTGCCCAGCAGGTCGGCGACGACCTCCCGGAGCGCGGCCGACTTGGCGTCCCCGCGCATCACCCCGATCTGGGCCCGCGTCCAGTCCAGCACCCAGGCGCCGAGGGGGCGGCGCTCGGCGTCGTAGGTGTCGAGCAGCCCTTCGGGCGCCCACCCGGCGACCACGGCGCCGAGCTTCCAGCCGAGGTTCATCGCGTCGCCGACCCCGAGGTTGAGCCCTTGGCCGCCGAACGGCGAGTGCACGTGCGCGGCGTCGCCGGCCAGGAGCACCCGCCCCGAGCGGTAGGCCGCGGCCTGGCGGGCGTTGTCGCTCCAGCGGGTCGCGGGGCCGCGCAGCGCGGTGAGGGTGACGTCGGTGCCCGAGACCCGGCGCAGGCTGCTCTGCACCTCCTCAAGGGTGACCGGCGCGGAGCGGTCGGCGGGGCCGCCGTCGAACTCCACGGTGACCACCCGCCCGGGCTGCGGCCCGTAACGGTAGGCGCCCCGGGTCGACCACGCCCATCCGTCCGCGAGCATCGTGGGGTCGGCGATGTCGACGACCGCCAGGTGTCCGGTGAGTTCGGGGTCGGTGCCGGGGAAGCCGATGCCCGCGAGGCGGCGCACGGTGCTGCGCCCGCCGTCGCACCCGACCAGCCATCCGGTGCGCACCGTGCCGGCGGTGGTGGTGACGAGCACGCCGTCGCCGGTGTCTTCGAGCGCGGTGACCTCCACCCCGCGACGCACCGCCACGCCCAGGCGCGCGGCCTGGCCGGCCAGCAGTGCCTCCAGCTCGCGCTGCGGCACCATCCGCGCTCCGTCGACGGCGGTGTGCGCGGCGAGGTCGGCGTCGGACCAGTCCACGAGGTCGGCGTCGAGGACCATCCCGGCGAAGTGCCCGGTGAAGCGGGGTGCGCGCGCCGGCCGGCCGCCGCCGGGCGGCTGGTCGACCGCGCGGGCGAACGACCCGACCCGTTCGAGCTGCTCCCGCTGCACCTGTTCGGCGGCCGGCAGCAGGCCGCGGCGGTCGAGCGCCTCGGCCGTCGGGACGTTGACCGCCCCCGCCTTCATCGACCGGTCCGGCTCGGCGAGCCGTTCGAGCACCTGCACCGTCGCCCCGGAGAGCGCCAGCTCGGCGGCGAGCACGAGGCCCACCGGCCCGGCGCCGACCACGGTCACGTCCACGTCCATTTCCAGCTGCACGTCCCGGCTCACGGCCTGGTTCGAATCCTGGTTCACATTAGTCACGAACAGTGTTCTATAAACGAACGGCGTTCGTGTCAAGCTATGATGGTCCGGTGAACCCGAGAGAGCGACGCGCGGCACGCCACCAGCCGCCGAACCCCGACGCCGAGACCGACCCCAGGCCGCGGCGCCGCAAGGCCCCCATCACCGTGGACCAGGTCATCGACACCGCGCTGGACGTCATCGCCACCGAGGGCTACGAGGCACTGACCATGCGCCGCCTCGCCGGCGCCCTCGACACCGGACCCGCCTCGCTCTACGCCCACGTCGTCAACAAGGCCGACCTCGACGAGCTGCTCATCGGACGGCTGTGCGCCGCGCTCGCCCTGCCCGAGCCCGACCCCACGGCCTGGCGGGACCAGATCCGCGGCGTCTGCACCCAGATCCGCGACCAGTACCTGGACTACCCCGGGGTCTCCCGCGCCGCGCTCGCCATGGCCCCCACCGACCTCGAAACCATGCGCGTCAGCGAAGGGATGCTGGCGATCCTGCTCGCCGGCGGCGTCGCCCCACAGGCCGCCGCCTGGGCCGTCGACGCGCTCCTGCTGTACGTGGCCGCCTACTGCCTCGAAGCCTCGATCGTGCGCCAGCGAGCGGCACACGACAACGACGCGTGGGTCCTCGACCGCGACGAACTGCAGCGCCGCCTCACCGCCCTGCCCGCCGTGGCCTTCCCCCACACCACCCGCCACGCCGCCGAAATCACCGCCGGCACGGGCCACGACCGCTTCGACTTCACCGTCTCCCTGATGATCGACGGCCTCGCCCGCCGCTAGGCCCTTTCCGGCGGATCACGTGACGGCCTCGTTCTTGGATGATTATTGCTTGTGGGGCGGGGCGATCTGGCAAGCGAGGGGTGGGCGGTTGGGGCCGCAGCTGCCGAAGTCCGGTTGCCGCGGAGGGCGCTGGATCGATCACCGGAAGGTGATCAACGGGATCCTTTTCCGAATACGCACAGGCGTCCCGTGGCGGGACCAGCCCTCGCGGTTCGGGAACTGGAAAACCGTCTACGAGCGCCACCGCCGTTGGTCAGCGGACGGCACGTGGGAAGCCCTCTACCAGGCCGTCCTGACCGACGCCGACGCTCAGGGGCGAATCGACTGGAGCATGGTCGGCGTGGACTCCACCTCGTGTCGTGCCCACCAGCACGCTGCCGGAGCACCGCGCAGGCCGCCACGGCTCCCCAAGCGAAGATCAACGCCCCGGCAGCACCGTCCCGACGAAGGACTCGGACGCTCCAGAGGCGGTTTGACCTGCAAGCTCCGCCTTGCCGGGGAGGGCGGCCTTCGCCCACTGGCCCTGCTGATCACACCGGGCCAGTGGGGCGACAGCCCGCAGCTGATCCCCGTGCTGGAGCGCATCCGGGTCAAGCGCACCGGCGGTGGCCATCCGCGCACACGGCCCGACCACCTCGGTGGTGACAAGGCCTACAGCTCCCGCCGTAACCGCCGCTACCTGCGCAGACGCCAGATCAAGCACACCATCCCCGAACCGAAGGACCAGCGGGCCAACCGCCGGCGCCGCGGCAGTAGAGGAGGCCGACCCACGGGCTTCGACAAGCAGATGTACAAGCGCCGCAACGAAGTCGAGCGCACGATCAACCGCCTCAAGAGCTTCCGGGCCGTGGCGACGCGCTATGACAAGCGGGCCTACGTCTTCCACGGAACCGTCACCGTAGCGGCGATCAGGCTGTGGCTGCGCCCCCTGACCGCGTCTCAGTGCGCGGGCTCGGCCAGGAGCAGCGCGTTGAGGGTGGCGTAGTCGAATCCGCCCTCCAGTGTGGTCGTCGTGCCATTCTCCAGCAGTTCGCGGGCAGCCCGGCGGACCAGCCCGTACGCCGCCTCGGCGATGGAGGATCCAGCACTGATGCGGGCGGCTCCCGCCTCGGCGAGCTCAGAGACCGGGAGTGCGCCGGGGCCGGCCAGGACGTTCACCGGCAGGGGTTGAGAGCCCACGAGTGCCCTGACCGTCTCGGCGTCCGGCGTGCCGAGGACGAAGATGCCGTCCGCGCCGGCTGCCGCGTAGGCGCGGGCGCGGGTGAGCGTCTCGTCCAGCCAGGCCGTGTGGTCACCTGGCGGCAGGCGGTGCGTGTCGATGCGGGCGTTGATGAACAGCGGGATGCCGGTCTCGTCCGCGGCCCTGCGGGCGGCTGCGATCCGCTCAGCCTGCTCGGCGACGGGGCGCAGGGTGTCCTCGAGGTTGATCCCCACGGCTCCGGCCGCGAGAACGCCTCGGACAGTCTCGGCCACGCCGTCAGGGCCGGTCGCATAGCCGCGTTCGATGTCGGCGGTGACCGGTACGTCAACAACGGCCGTGATCCGGGCGATCGCGCCGAGCGCCTGGTCGCGGGTCATGTGATCGCCGTCGCCGCGGCCGAGTGACCAGGCGACCCCGGCACTGGTGGTCGCGATCGCAACAGCACCTGCGTCCGCCACCACACAAGCGGAAGCACCGTCCCACGCATTGGGCAGGACCAGCGGCGTGCCAGGTACATGCAGGGAACGGAACCTCTGTGCCACATCAAGAAGCGTTGCCATAAGCAACATTGCATCACGAGAGCCAGATGGACGATCAAGGCCCACACCCCGTCGACGCCATGATCCGCCGGACAGGGCCTAGTAGGGCTTGGTCAGGTTTGTATGGATTTGGGTATGTCGCGGTGGCAGGTGGGGCAGGCGCCGGCCCAGGTTGCGAGGAGGAACTGCATTTC
>NZ_JBHWIJ010000436.1:0-5152 GCF_042732255.1 Kitasatospora sp. NPDC059803
CTCGGCGGCGGGCGCGATGCCGTCAGCCGCGGGCGGCCCCCGGGACGGCGTGGTCGCGGAGCGGGCCGAGGGTGAGGGAGTGGGCGCGGCAGTGGGCGGCGATCAGCGGAAGGGCGGCGAGGGTGGCCCGCCAGGAGTCGGGGGCGGAGGTGCAGTCGGAGTCGTGCAGGAGGAGGGTCGCGCCGCCGGTGAGGCCGGGGCGGGCGGCCGCGTAGACGGAGGCCCCGGTCGCCTCCGCCGTCCAGTCCCGGCCCCAGGCCGTCCACAGCACCGGGCGCAGGCCCAGCCGCCGGGCGGCCAGGGCCGGGCCCGCCGTCAGCACCCCGTACGGCGGGCGGTACCAGTGCGGGCGCACCCCGCACAGCGCGGTCACCGCCTCGGTCGCGTGGCGCAGTTCGCGCAGGTCACGGGCCGGGGCCGGGTACCACTGCGGCCGGTGGTGCCAGCCGTGGACGGCCACCTCGTGGTCGCGCAGCACCAGCTCCCGGCCGAGGGCGGGGGCGCGCTCCAGCATCGAGCCCAGCAGGAAGAAGGTGGCCCGGACACCGCCCAGCGCGTCCAGCGCATCCAGGATCTCCGGGGTGCTGCGCGGGTCGGGGCCGTCGTCGAAGGTCAGGGCGACGTGGTGCGGGTCGGCACCGAGGCCTGCGGTTCGACGGGCCAGCGTGCGGCGCAGTGTCGGGAGGCGCACCGCCGCCGGGGCCAGGTGCGCGAACTCCGCCGCGGCCGCCGCCGCGAGCACCCGGGTGGCGATGTTCACCGGGCTCACCCGAAGCGGGAGGCCATGCGCCGGAACACGCCCGGCGCCACGCCGTGGATCCGGGCCGGGAAGCCGAGCCAGTGCGGCACGAAGAGCCGGTCGCGACCGGTGGTGATGGTCGCGACCACGGTGTCGGCGACCCGCTCCGCCGGCACGGGCCGTGGCCGCTCCCGCTGGTAGGGCGTGCCGCGCCGGTCGAAGAACGGGGTGTCCACCGGGCCCGGCAGCACCAGGCGCACCCCCACCCCGGTGCCGCGCAGCTCATACCAGAGACTCTCCGCGAACATCGCCAGCCCGCCCTTGGTCGCCGCGTACCCCGACTCGTCGCGCACGCCGACCTGGCCGGCCATCGAGCCGAGCAGCACGATCCGGCCCCGGCGGCGCTCCAGCATGCCCGGCAGGAGCAGGCGGACCAGCCGCAGCGGGGCGGCGAAGTTGACCTCGATCATCCGGTCCAGGACGTCCGAGGGGGTGTCCGCGAACGGTCCGCGCCACCCCAGGCCCGCACTGGCGACCAGCGCGTCCACCCGGCCGGCCTCCGCGAGGGCCGCCTCCGCGAGCCGACTCGGGCCGTCCGGTTTGCTCAGGTCCTCGGGCAGGACGCGGCCACCGGTCCGGGCGGCGACCTCGTCCAGGCGGGCGCCGTCCGTACCGGACAGCAGGGTCCGCCAGCCGGCGTCGGCCAGGCGGACGGCCGTGGCCAGGCCGATGCCGGAGGAGGCTCCGGTGACGAGCACGACCGGAGGGTCGGCGGGCCCCGGCCGTCGGGGGCCCGGCTGGGCTTCGTCCGCCATCGCGCACCTGCCGCTCCGTGGGCGTTCAGCCGTCCGATTTGTCCGGCATGTCACCTTCGCACGGCGGCGCCGCCCGGGCTACCGGGGCGGGACGGCCGGCTCGGACTCCGCCTCCGGGCCCGGGCCGGGTTCAGGGTCCCGGTCCGCCGCGCCCGGCCGCGCACCGGCCACCTCTGCGGACTGCCCCTCCAACTCCCCGAACCTGGACAGCAGGAAGGTGCCGCCCACCGCCACCGCGAAGCCCGCCAGCGCGCACCACTCGAACCCCGGACGCGCCGCGTCGCCCAGCGCCGCCACACCCACCAGCGCCGGACCGAAGGTCTCGGCGACCGTCCCGGCGGCGGTCGCGGCCGTGACCGTGCCGCGCTGCAGGGCCAGCGCGTACGCCAGGTAGCCGCCGAGGCCGCCCACCACGAGCGCGTACGCCGCCGGGTCGGTGAGAACGGCGACCAGGCTCGACGCGTCCATCACCCGCACCGCCAGGCTCGTCACCCCGAACCCCACCCCCGCCAGCAGCCCCAGCCCGGCCGCCGCCACGGTGCCGGCCCGGCGCACCAGGACGAGGGTCAGCAGCAGCATCACGGCCGTCGTCGCGAGCAGCGCCCAGTGGAACAGCGGCGGGGCGTGCTCCCGGCCCTCCCGGCCCGACCCCAGCGCCAGCAGCGTCAGGCCGACCACCACGGCGACGATTCCGACCGCGTCCCCCCGGCGCAGCCGTGCCCCGAGCAGCCGGACGGCGGCGAGCGCCGTCACGGCCAGGCTCGCATTGGTGACGGCCTGCACGAGGAACAGGGGCAGGCTGCGCAGCGCCACGATGCTCAGCGCGAAACCGACGATGTCCAGCACGGTGCCGAGCAGGAACTCCCACGAGCGCGCCAGCGCGGCCAGCAGCCCCGCCCGCACCCGGTCCGCCTGCGGCGCCGACCGCGCCCCACGCGCCTGGAACACCGCCCCGAACCCGAAGCACACGGTCGCGACCAAGGCGGTGGTGAGTCCCAGCAGCATGCCTCTCCCAGCCTCACGGGCAGCATCGATCCACCACCAGTCTGTCCCCGGGGCGGCGAGGCCGCACGGGTGGAGCAGGTGGGGGCGGCGCGGCCGGCGGGGTCAGGGTTTGAGGGCCACGGCCGCGTAGGCGGCGGCTTCGGGGGCGGTGGCCGGCGGGTCGGTGGGGGTGGGACGCCAGTGGGGGGTGGGGACGATCCCGGGGGCGATGAGGCTCCAGCCGTCGAAGAAGCGGGTGAACTCGGGGAGCGTGCGGGCCTGGGCGGCGGTGCCGGCGGATTCGTAGATCCGGACCAGGCCGGCGATCTCGGCCGGGGCGAAATCGGGGGTGACGTGGGTCATCACCAGGGCGCTGCCGGGGGCGAGGGCCGCTTTGAGGTGCTCGACGAGCTCGTGGGCGCCGTGGGTGTCGGGGACGAAGTGCAGGAGGGCGTTGAGGGAGAGCGCGACGGGCCGGGTGAGGTCGATGGTGTCGCGCAGGCCGGGTGAGGCGAGGAGCCGGGCGGGGTCGGTGACGTCGGCCTCGACGTAAGCGGTGCGGCCTTCGGGGGTGCCGGTGAGCAGGGCCTGGGCGTGTGAGAGCACGATCGGGTCGTTGTCGGCGTAGACGACGCGGGCGCACGGTTCCACGCTCTGGGCGACCTCGTGGAGGTTGGGCGGGGTGGGGATGCCGGTGCCGATGTCGAGGAACTGGTCGATGCCGGCCCGGGCGAGGGCACGGGTGGAGCGGTGGACGAAGGACCGGTTGGCGCGGGCGGCGACGCGCAGCCAGGGTCCGAGGGCGAGGGCGTGCCCGGCGGCCTCGCGGTCGGCGGCGAAGTTGGTGAAGCCGCCGAGGTAGTAGTCGTACATCCGGGCCGAGTGCGGCATGTTGAGCCGCAGGTCGACTCCGTCGTAGAGGCTCATCGCGTTCCCCTTGGCGTCGCGGACACCTGTCGATTGGTGCCCACCGTATCCGGAGGTCAGGCGCGGTCCGCCGCATTCCAACCGTTCGGCTGATCCGATGGGATGACAATCCGTATTCGGGATGCGGCCTGGAGTGACGAGCCGGATGGACTGAGGATGGGCGCAGACAGCCCGACCCTCGAGTGGACCGCCGAGCTGCCGGCGGCCACGGAAAGCAGGCTCGATGACGATCGACAGGGGCGCCCCCGTGCGCGGGTACCGGGGAGGGCCCACGCTGGAGCGCGCCGACGGCCCGGAGTCGGACCGGGAGGCCGGTGGCGACCTCGGCCTGCGGCTGGACCTCACCTACGCGTCGTTCTGCGAGACCCATGAACCCGCCTGGCACGCCCTCGCGTTGACCAGGATAGGCGGCCAGGCGGACGCCGCGCTGGTGGTCGAGGCCGTGAAGGCGGACCTGGCCCGCTGCTGGCCGCAGGTGCTGCGGTTCGAGGAGCCGGCCGCGTACGCCTGGCGGTTGGCGAACCGGCACGTCTCGGACTGGATGTCCGCCGAGGAACCGGTGGCGGTGGAGGCCGTCACCTTCGCCGCGGTGATCGGCGCTTTCAAACAGGTCGCGAACGGGCTGCTGCACAGCGAGGCGGACGAGGTGCGGCTGTACGCGGCGATCCTCGAACTCCCGGACCGGCAGCGGGATGTGATCATCCTGCGGTACCTGCTGGGCCTGCACGTCAAGGTGATCGCGGCCTACCTGGGGCGGCCGGTGGCGACGGTGCACTCCAACCTCCGGCACGCCCGGGAGCGACTGGCGCGCCGACTCGGGGTGGGCGAACTGCCGGACAGCTCCGGCGAACCGGCCGACCGCGCGGGGGTACAGCCGGACCCCGCGGGTCAGCGGTGTCGGCCCGGGCGGTAGCCCTCCCGCCCGACGGGGCGGGCGCGAGCGGCGAGGCGGGTACGAGCGGTGGGGCGGGCGCGAGCGGTGGGGGGCGTGCGGTGGTTCACGTGCCCCGGCCGAAACGCGCGCACGCCGAGCGCATCGCAGCACTGCGCCAGGCCCGGCTCACGGCCGCGCCGACACACCTGCCGTCGGAGTTCGAGCAGGCCGCCTTCGAACTGGGCCTGGTGGTGGCCCTGGTGCTGGGCGCGCCGGACGCCTCCCGGGGGCTCGACCTCCTGGTGAACGCCCGCCGGATCCAGCCCGAGGGGGCGGAGGTGTTCGCCGCGCTGCTGTACGCGACCGGGCGGGAGGAGGGCGCCGAGTTCTGGTGGCGCTTCGCCGCCGGATCGGGCTGCGGCACGGCGGCGTACTGCCTGCACCTGCACCATCTGAAGCTCGGCGAGAACGACGACGCCGACTACTGGCGGGCCTGGTCGGACCAGCTGGCGGCGGCCGTACGCCCCTCCGGGCCGATGCCGTTGCGGATGACCAGGCCGCTGCTGCCGGACGACGTGCGGCGCGACATCCTGTCCCGGGTCCACCACGGGCTGGCGCCGCAACTGCCGCCGCGGCTGGTCGCGGTGATCGACCGGCTGCCGGTGCAGGGCGACGAGGACGAGGAGGAGGTGCCGAGCCCGTGGGGGCTCACCTCGGGGGCGACCTCGGTGTGTTCGTGGGACGTCCGGTGGGACGGCGAGGACCCGTTGGAGTGAGCCGACCGCGTCTGCCCGTCCTCCCCCCGTTCAGGTG
>NZ_JBHWIJ010000437.1:0-5146 GCF_042732255.1 Kitasatospora sp. NPDC059803
GTACAGAGGTGGTCCGACCTGGTGTGCCGGGCGCCCCCCGGGGGGGGGGCCGGGGGGTGGGCGCAACGGGTGGGAAAACCCCCCCCCCCCCCGGCCCCCGGCACTGTCGCGCGGCGCGGACGGGTCAGGACCCCGCCGCCACCGCGGCCCGCCGCCGTCGGCCCACCACGGCCGAGGCCGCGAGCACGATCGCCGCGGCGACCAGCGACAGGTACATCTGCTTGCGCCCGTCGGCGTCGGTGAACATGTACGCCACCACGAACCCGATCATGCCGATGGCCGTCCAGGTCAGGTAGGGGTACAGCCACATGCGGACGGTCAGCCGCTCGGGAGCCTCCCGCTCGATGATCCGGCGCATCCGCAGCTGGGAGAAGCAGATCACCAGCCAGACGAACAGCGCAACCGCGCCGGAGGAGTTGAGCAGGAACGCGAACACCGTGTCCGGCGAGGTGTAGTTGAAGAACACCGCGACGAAGCCGAAGACCACCGAGGACAGGATGGCCACCCGCGGCACGCCCCGCTTGGTCACGGTCGCGAAGGCCTTGGGCGCGTCCCCGCGCTGGCCGAGCGAGAAGGCCATCCGGGAGGCCGTGTACATCCCGGAGTTGAGGCAGGACAGCACGGCCGTCAGCACGATCACGTTCATCACCTGGCCGGCGCCCGGGATGCCCACGTGCTCCAGCACCGCCACGTACGGGCTGCCCTTGACGGCGTCCGAGTCCCACGGCAGCAGGGTGACCACGAGCAGGATCGAGCCCAGGTAGAAGATCCCGATGCGCCAGATCACGCTGTTGGTGGCCTTGCTGACCGCGCGCTCCGGGTCCTCCGACTCGCCCGCGGCCAGGGTGACGATCTCGCTGCCCATGAAGGCGAAGACCACCGTGAGCATGCCGGTGAACACCGCGCCCACGCCGTGCGGCAGGAAGCCGCCGTGGCCGGTCAGATTGCTGGTGCCGACCGCGTGGGTGCCGGGCAGCACGCCGAAGACGGCGAGCGTGGCGATCACCAGGAACGCGGCGATCGCCACCACCTTGATCCCGGCGAACCAGAACTCGAACTCGCCGTAGGAGGCGACCGAGAACAGGTTGGTGGCGGTCAGCACCGCCATCACGAGCAGCGCGAACGCCCACTGCGGCACGCCGGGCATCCAGGCGTTGAGGATCTTCGCGCCGGCGGTGGCCTCCACCGCGAGCACCACGACCCAGAAGAACCAGTAGAGCCAGCCGATGGTGAACCCGGCCCAGCGGCCGAGCGCGCGGTCCGCGTACGCCGAGAACGAGCCGCTCTGCGGGTCGGCCGCCGCCATCTCGCCGAGCATCCGCATCACCAGCACGACCAGCACACCGGCCAGCGTGTAGGAGAGCAGGATGCCCGGCCCGGTGGAGGCGATGCCCGCGCCGGAGCCGACGAACAGGCCGGCGCCGATCACCCCGCCGATGGCGATCATCGACAGGTGGCGGTTCTTGAGCCCCGCCTTCAGATGGCCCTCGCCGCCGTGCCCGGGCGGCCCGGCCTGCTGGGGGACCTGGGCGGCTGCCGCAGGCCTGGTGGTGTCCGCACTCATCAGATGAGCCCTGTGCCTTTCCAGCGCGCGGCGCGACCCTCGGCTCGTTGCGCCGGAGGGTGGGGGACGGACCCGCGCATTGCGGTGCAACCTAACTTCTACGGCCGAGTATCGGAACAGAGCATCCGTAAATGTTCGGTAACCGGACATAAAAAGCCAGGTCAGAGCGGGTGGAAAAGGGGTGCGAAAAGCTCAAATCTGACGCACCGCCAATGCGTCGGCGGCGCTCGGGGCCCGGTCGGAGCCCTGTCGCGGCTCAGGGCCCGCGCAGGTCCAGCACGGTGATCCGCGCCGCGTCCGCGGGCCGGCCGGTCAGCCGCGCCGCCAGGATCCGGGGGATGTCGCCCTCCTGCGAGTACCCGGGAACCACCTCGACCTCCGCCCGCCGCACGCCGGCCTCGCCCCGCACCGCGTACACCACCCGGTACACGGTCCGCTCCGGCGGCGGCGCTGCGCCCTGCCCACGGCTCCGGACGGTCATCGGCATCGACCTCCTCGGCTCATTGTCGGCCCGGTGTGGCCGATCGGGGCAAACCCAGGCACAGTGGGATTCTCGGCACGCTCCGGGAAGGAGCGACCCCATGCAGACCACCTGGAAGGGGACGATCAGTTTCGGGCTGGTCAGCATCCCCGTCCACCTCTACTCGGCCACCCAGGAGCACGACGTCCCGCTGCACCAGGTGCACGCCAAGGACGGCGGACGGGTGCGGATGAAGCGGTACTGCGAGCGGGAGGAGAAGGAAGTCCCGTACGCGGAGATCGCCAAGGGCTACGAGTCCCCCGACGGCCGGACCGTCACGCTCACCGACGAGGACCTCGCCGACCTGCCGCTGCCCAGCAAGAAGATCATCGACGTGCTGGCCTTCGTGGACGCCGGCGAGATCGACCCGCTGATGTTCTCCAAGGCCTACTACGTGGGCGTCGCCGACCAGGCCGCCGCCAAGCCGTACGCCCTGCTGCGCGACGCGCTCACCGCGTCCGGGCAGATCGCCGTCACCAAGATCGCGCTGCGCACCCGGGAATCCCCGGCGGTGCTGCGGGTGCACGACGGCACGCTGGTGCTCCAGACCTGCATCTGGCCCGACGAGGTCCGCCCCGCGGCCGGCATCGCGCCCGAGGGGGACGTCACCGTCCGGCCGCAGGAGCTGAAGATGGCGCGGTCGCTGATGGACACCCTCTCCGAGGACTTCGACCTCGCCCAGTTGCACGACGACTACCAGCAGGCGCTCCAGCAGGTGATCACGGCCCGGTTGGAGGGCGTCGAGCTCCCGCACGAGGAGGAGCCGGGCGAGGCGCCCGACAACGTGATCGACCTGATGGAGGCGCTGCGCAGCAGCCTCAAGCGGGCCAAGGGCGGGCGGGGGCACGCCGCCGGGCCCGACGCGGGGCCCGACACGGACGAACCGGAGGACGAGCAGCCCGCGACCCGCAAGCGCGCTCCGGCGAAGAAGCCCGCCGGGTCGGCGGCCGCCGCCGGGAAGGCCGCCCCGGCGAAGAGGACTGCCCCGGCGAAGAAGACCGCGACCGCGAAGACCGCGACCGGAGAGGCCACGACCGCAAAGTCCGCGACCGGAAAGGCCGTGGCGGGAAGGACCGCGACCGGAAAGTCCACGGCTCCGCGCAAGGCCTCCTGAGCCCCGCGGATCCGGCAGCCCCCCGAGAACCGGAGGCGATCCCGATGGACCTGCTGACCTACAAGGAACTCGACACCGACACCGACCCCGAGGCCCCGCCGCAGCGCCGGAGCCCGGCGCAGCGGGCCTGGCACTGGCTGCTGAGCCTCAACCCGACCGCCGTGGTGGTCATGGTCGCGCTCTCGCTCGGCCTGGGCATGGTCGCTGCCCAGGTGAGCTGGCTGCCGATGCTGGTGCTGATGGCCATCGTCTGGGGAGCGACCGTCCTCGCCCTGGTCGGCGTGGTCGCCCGCTGGATGACGCCCGGCCGGGGCAGGCACCGGGTGGCGTCCTGACCCGGCCGGGTCCGAGCCGGGCTCGGTTCGTGCCTGCGGATCCGGGGGTGCTCAGCCGATCCACACCGTGGTGATGTTGCAGAACTCCCGGATCCCGTGCCCGGACAGCTCCCGGCCGAACCCGGAGCGCTTGACGCCGCCGAACGGCAGCGCCGGGTGGGAGGCGGTCATCCCGTTGAAGAACACCCCGCCGGCCTGAATGTCGCGGACGAAGCGCTCCTGCTCGCCCTCGTCCCGGGTCCAGACGTTGGAACTGAGCCCGAACGGCGTGTTGTTGGCGAGCGCCACCGCCTCGTCCAGGTCGGCGACCCGGTAGACCGTGGCGACCGGCCCGAAGGTCTCCTCCTGGTGGATCCGCATGGCCGGGGTGATGCCGGTCAGCACCGTCGGCTCGTAGAAGTAGCCGGTGTCCCAGCCCTCCGGGCGTCCGCCGCCGCACTCGACCCGGGCGCCGTGGGTGCGGGCGTCCTCGACCAGCTCCTCCAGGTCGTCCCGGCCCTGGCGGCTGGCCAGCGGGCCGACGTCGGTCGCCTCCTCCATCGGGTCGCCGACGCGCAGCGCCCGCATCGCCTCGGTGAAGGCGGCGGTGAAGCGGTCGTACACGTCGGTGTGCACGATGAAGCGCTTGGCGGCGATGCAGGACTGCCCGTTGTTCTGTGCCCGGGCCCGGACGGCGGTGCGCACCGCCGCGTCCAGGTCGGCGCTGGGCAGCACCACGAAGGGGTCGCTGCCGCCCAGTTCCAGGACGGCCTTCTTCACCTCGTCGGCGGCGGTGGCGGCGACCGCCCGCCCGGCGGGCTCGCTGCCGGTGAGCGTGACCGCGGCCACCCGGCGGTCCCGGATCACGCCCTCGACCGCGCCCGAGCCGATCAGCAGGGTCTGGAAGCAGCCCTCAGGGAAGCCGGCCCGGCGGAACAGCTCCTCCAGCGCCAGCGCCGTCCGGGGCACGTTGGAGGCGTGCTTGAGCAGGCCGACGTTGCCCGCCATCAGGGCCGGCGCGGCGAACCGGACCACCTGCCAGAACGGGAAGTTCCACGGCATCACGGCCAGCACCGCCCCGAGCGGGCGGTAGCGGACGTAGGCGCGGGTGGCGCCGGAGTCGGCGACGTCGGCCGGGGCCGGGTGCTCGTCGGCGAGCAGTTCCTCGGCGCGGTCGGCGTACCAGCGCATCGCCGTGGCGCACTTGGCGGCCTCGGCCCGGGAGGCGGTGAGCGGCTTGCCCATCTCCTCGGTCATCGTGCGGGCGATCGCCTCCCGGTCCTGGTCCAGCAGGTCGGCGGCCCGGCGCAGCAGGTCGGCGCGGGCGGCGAAGGGGGTGGTGCGGTAGCCGTGGAACGCGGCCTCGGCGCGGGCCAGCCGCTGTTCGATGCCGGCCGCGTCCAGCGGTTCGAAGGTCTCCAGGATCTCGCCGGTCGCGGGGTTGACGCTGGCGATGGGCATGCGGGGCTCCCAGGGGGGTCGGGGTCCGGTGCGTCTGCGCCTCTCACCCTCCCCGACGGCCCGCCCGGGGGCACGCCACCACCGCCCGGCGTGTCCTGCCGGGCGGTGGTGGCGCGGGGACGTCGACTCGGGCAGCGCCACCACCCGGGGCGCCGCCCCGCGGGCCCGGGCGC